>JAWABG010000011.1:0-31298 GCA_038884715.1 Candidatus Woesearchaeota archaeon
CCACAATAATACCTAGAATTGCTAATATTACAACAGCCCAAACAGGTACATTGGAAGAATTAAAGATAGCTACAATTACTGCTATTATCAAGCCTATTATAAATGCCCATGATCCTATACTTATTCCACTACCTTTCATTTTATCCATATCATATCACCCCAAATATTGTTTTATATTTATTTAGTTTTATTAAAGGTGGTATAACATATATATAAATTTTTAGTTTTTATAAAATATTAAAGTATGAATATTCTTTTAAAAAAAAAACTTGTAAAATAAATAAAAAACCACAAAATATATAAATAAGTTGATTTTATATAAACAACGTTGATTTAAAATAAACAAAAGAGTGATTATGATGAAAGAACTACAACAAAACAGGATAACAAGTTATTCAAAACAAAAATCAGAACAAACAAAGAAAATAGATAAAAAAGAAATAGATTCAAAAGAAATAGATTCTCTACAAAAACAAATCGATGAAAAAGAAGAAAAAATAAAAGAGTACATCGAAACACTTCAAAGATTGCAAGCAGAATTTGAAAATTTTAAGAAAAGAGAAGAAAAAGACAAAAAGGAGAATAAGAAATACTCAAACGCAGAATTTATTAAAAAACTACTACCAGTAATTGATAGTTTTGAAATTGCCTTGAAGAACTCTAACAATATAGAAAATTTTAGAAAAGGAATAGAATTAATCTACTCACAACTAATATCAATTTTAAAAGAACAAGGTCTAAGAAAGATTGAATCATATAATCAAGAATTTGACCCATACAAACACGAAGTAATTCTTATAGAAGATTCAGAAAAAAAAGAAGGAACAATACTAGAAGAGCTACAAACAGGCTATATGCTTAACGATATGGTAATAAGACATAGCAAAGTTAAAATTGCAAAAAATAAGAGATTAGAAGAAAAAGAACAAAATAAAAATCAATACGTTAATCATGAAACAAAATTGGAGGATTGATAAACATGGCAAAAATAATTGGTATTGATCTAGGAACAAGTAATAGTGCAGCTGCATTTTTAGAAGGTGGCAAACCAAGAATAATTCCGAGCGCAGAAGGTACAACAGTAGCAGGCAAAGCATTTCCTTCTGTTGTAGCATTTACAAAAGATGGACAAATGCTTGTTGGAGAACCTGCAAGAAGACAAGCAATAAGTAATCCTGAAGGAACAGTAATTGCTGTAAAGAGAAAAATGGGTACGAATCATAAATATAGAATATATGGAAAAGAATATACTCCACAACAAATAAGTGCATATCTTTTACAAAAAATAAAAAAGGATGCAGAAGCATTTATTGGAGAGAAAATTGAAAAAGCAGTCATAACAGTGCCGGCATACTTTGACGATAACCAAAGACAGGCAACAAAAGATGCTGGTGCTATAGCTGGTCTTGAAGTTATCAGAATAATTAATGAACCTACAGCAGCATCACTCGCATATGGTTTAGATAAAGGTGCAAAAGAACAAAAAATACTTGTTTTTGACCTTGGTGGAGGAACACTGGATGTGACAGTTATGGAATTTGGTGATGGAGTTTTTGAAGTTAAAAGTACAAGCGGTGATACTCAGCTTGGTGGAACTGATATGGATAATGCAGTTGTAGATTATATTGTTAAAGAGTTTAAAAAAATGGAAGGTATTGACCTTAGCAAAGATAATACTGCAATGCAAAGATTAAGAGAAGCAGCTGAGAAAGCAAAAATTGAACTTTCAACAACAATGGAGACAGATATCAATTTACCATTCATAACTGCAAATCAAGAAGGACCAAAGCATCTTGTAATGAGATTAACAAGGGCAAAACTAGAATCAATAATTGAACCCATAATTAAAAAATGTAAGCATCCCATGGAACAAGCTCTAGAAGATGCAAAGATTAAACCACAAGATATTGATAAAGTTATTTTAGTGGGAGGACCAACAAGAATGCCAATAGTTCAAAAATTCGTCGAAGATAATATTGGAATAAAACCCGAGCGGGGAGTAGATCCAATGGAATGTGTTGCAATGGGTGCAGCAATTCAGGGAGGAGTTCTTGCAGGAGAAGTAAAGGATGTCCTTTTGCTTGATGTAACTCCGCTTAGTTTAGGGATAGAAACGCTTGGAGGAGTATTTACAAAATTAATTGACAGAAATACTACTATTCCTACAAAAAAGAGTCAAATTTTTAGCACAGCCGCAGATAACCAAACAGCTGTAACAATAAAGGTATTCCAGGGTGAAAGACCAATGGCAGAAGATAATAAATTACTAGGTAATTTTGACTTAATTGGAATACCTCCTGCGCCGAGAGGCATACCACAAATTGAGGTTTCATTTGATATCGATGCAAATGGAATAGTGCATGTTACAGCAAAAGATCTTGGAACAGGCAAAGAACAAAGTATAAGAATTACTGCAAGTCAGAAATTAAGCGATGCAGAAATTGAAAAAATGAAAAAAGAAGCAGAGCAACATGCAGAAGATGATAGGAAAAGAAAAGAAGAAGTAGAAATAGTTAATGAAGCAGATAGCCTTGTTTACACTACTGAAAAACTTTTCGAAGATTTCAAAGGCAAAGCAGATGAGGCAAGTATAGAAGACGTGAAGAAAGATGTTGACGAACTGAAATCTCTTCTTAGACCTGCTAAAAAAGATATACCTGAAATCAAAAGAAAAATAGATATAATAAATAAAAAAATTCAAAAGATAAGCACAGAGATGTACAAAAAATCTAGTGAACAGTATAATAAACAACAGAAGACTAATGATGACACAAATCATGGTAGTGATGAAGACGAAAAAGTAGTGGATGCAGAATTTGAAGAAAAAGAAGAAGAAAATGATCAAAAGAAAGATAAAAAAAATAAGAAGAAATAAAAAAATAGAAACATAAAAAATATATACATTAACAGATGACAAAAAAAGATGAATAAGAAATTAAAAACATCTTTTTTTCTTTATTTTAAAAATAAATACATTTAAAATATCATTGTTAATATTGAAGTTTCAAGAGTAAAATAAATATATAAAATTATAATAAAATTATAATAATATATAAAATAAATAAAAGTAATAACATATAAAAAAGCATATGAATATATATTATATCACAAACATTATGTCACAAACATACTTAATTTATATAAAGTTTTAATGTTTATTTAAGAATAAAATCAAATAATAAATTTATAAAATAAAATGTCAAAAGACTATTATGAGATACTTGGTGTGAAAAGAAATGCGAGCAAAGAAGAGATTAAGACAGCATATAAAAATCTTGCAAAAAAATATCATCCAGACATAAATAAATCTGATAATGCTCAAGAAAAATTTAAGGAGATAAATGAAGCTGCGAGTGTTTTGTTAGATGAAAATAAAAGACAGCAATATGATCAATATGGTTCTGACTTCTTAAAAAGAGGGGGAGCAACATATAGTGATTACGCTGGTTTTGAAAGTTCTGGATTTTCTGATTTTGAGGATATATTTGAAAATTTTTTTGGAGGAAGCTTTGAAAATTTTGGATTTGGTGAAAAAAGAAGTAGAAATAGAAAAGCAAGAGGTAGAGATCTTCGATATGATTTAGAAATAGATTTAGAAGATGTTGCTTTTGGCACAAAGAAAGAGATCAATATTACTAAAACAGAAAAATGTGATCAGTGTGATGGCAAAGGAGGAAAACAGTTTGAGCCATGTGATAATTGTGAAGGTCATGGACAGATTAGACAAACGAGAAGAACACCTTTTGGCTTATTTCAAACTACAACTATGTGCAATAAATGTAAAGGATCGGGGCAAATACCAAAAAAGAAATGTGAAATTTGTGGTGGAGATGGCGTGGTTGAAAAATCAAAAAAACTTATTATCAATATTCCTGCAGGGGTAGAAGAAGGAACACAGCTTAGAGTTGCTGGTGAAGGAGAAGCTGTTAAAAATGGAATTAATGGAGATCTCTACGTATTTATTACAGTTAAAAAACACTCAGACTTTGAAAGACAAGGCGATGATATTATTATCAAATTACCAATTAGCTTTGTTGATGCAGCATTAGGTGCTGAAATTGATGTTCCAACATTAAAAGGAAAAGCAAAATTAACAATTCCAAGAGGAACCCAATCTGAAACAATTTTTAGAATGAAAGGAAAAGGAATTCCTCATCTCCGAAGTTACGGAACGGGTGACCAACTAGTAAAAGTAACCATAGAAGTACCAAAGCATTTAACAAAAAAACAAATTGAATTATTAAAAGAATTTGACGAGGAGGATAAAAAGGAAAAAGGCATCTTTGAAAGAGTCAAGAAGGTATTCAAATAATATTTTTATTTTTAAATTTAATAAAATAATAAATTTAATAAAATTTTATTATACTTAGAACTTTTAATATCTTTAATATCTCTTTATTCTATTAATTTATTTTATTTTTAATTTATTCTACATTTATTCATTGAAATAAAAAAAACCTTATCTCAAATAATTCTTTTCTTTGATCTTCGATATAATATTTAGATTTTTTAGATTTCTGCATATTTAAAAAAAAATTCTAAAATAAAAAATTATAAGAGGCAAATAATTAAAAGTATATTTAAAATTACAAAAAAATGATTTGTAGCTACTGAATCATAGAAAAATTTATATATTACTTATAATTATTAAAGTGTTAGGTTAGTTTTGATAATAAAAGATTTATATTAAAAGTAGAAAAAAACAGTTTTTGCAAACAATAAATCATGAGGGTGGTATCAAATGAAAAGGGTCTTGTTAGTATTATTTATTCTAAGCATTGCAATAGTTACATTTGCTTGTCAAAAAACAACTGAAAAGAACAGTGGAGATAAAATTACAGGAGAAGTCATATTTGAAAATATAACATCTAATGAATCTAATCCTGTTGAAACAGAGAATATCAATTCAGAATCTGAACAAATTAATGAAAAAGTTGCTAAAATTATTGAAGGAACAGAAGGTGATCTAATAGAATTAAAGCCAAAAGCAATAGATCCAGATGGAAGCGAAATTAAATTCACGTTTTCAAAGCCATTTAATAAAGAAGGTCTGTGGCAAACACAAGAAGGAGATGCTGGCAAACATCTTGTAACAATAACTGCCGACGATGGAATAGATAAAACAACACAAAATGTCTTAGTTGTTATAAAACCAGCAAATAAAGCGCCAACTGTAGAATGTCCTGAGAAGATTACGTTAAAAGAAGGAGAAAATGTGAGCATTAACTGTAATATTTTTGATGTGGATGGACCTGACAGTGAAATCAGTGTTGACTATTCAGGTTGGATGACAATGCCTTTTTATCAAACAAGTTATGACGACGCGGGTGAGCACACAGTTCTTGTTAGAGCAACAGATAAATATGGAAAAAGTTCTACAAAAACAGTGATTGTTGATATTACAAATTCAAACAGGCCTCCTGTCTTTGATGCTAAGGTCATTGATAAAAAAGTAATGGAAGAAGAACTTATAACACTAAACATTAAAGCATCTGATCCAGACAATGATAACCTCACCATCACATATTCACAACCGTTTAATAATAAGGGTATTTGGCAGACAAAATTAGGTGATGCGGGCACATATAATGCGTGGGTTTCAGTTAGTGATGGGCAGGATACAATAAAACAAGATTTCAGAGTTATTGTTGAATTGAAGAATACTGCACCTGTCATTAAGCAAATACCTGATATTTTAGTTAATGAAGGAGAGATAGTAAAAATTAAGGTTGATGCAACAGATAGAGAAGGAGACCCATTAATTATTACATACTCTGGTTGGATGAATTCATCAGAAAAACAAACTACATATGAAGATGCATATCCAAATGGTTGTAATGAACGTGGTTGTACAGCAAAATATAATGTGATTGTCACAGTAAGCGATGGAATCCTTAGCACAAGTCAGGATATCAGGATTTATGTTAAGGATAAGAACAGGCCTCCAGTGTTTACGCCTTAGAAACTCTTAGAAACTATAAAATATTTTAATTCATTTTTTTTGTTTTTATAATTTAATAATTTACCAATAAAAATTATATCGGTGGGGGTTAAAAGATGAGAAAAATTTTAATTGCTTGTTCTGTCATAGTAATTTTGTTTTTTACAGCATGTACTTCTTCAAGTAATACTTCTTCTTCAAGTAATAATACTGATAATGAAAATTTGAATGATTTAACTGCAAATATTGTTGCAAATAATCAAAATAAAATTGAACCCACTACTAAAGCATTTGATATGCGTATTGTTAATCTTCAATTTGAGCCTAATACTATTTTTGTTAATAAAGGAGATAGGGTGTTTCTATATTTTTTGAATGAGAAACCTATTCATTTTTCTCTTGATGCTTTTGGAGTAAGCGAGTATGTTAGAACTGGTTCAATTGAATTTGTTGCTGATAAGACAGGCAGTTTTAATTTTGTTTGTGACAATTGTGAGAATTACCGAGAAAGACCATATTTCCAGGATGATATTAACGAAGAGAATAACCAAACTGAAAATAGGAAAGAATCAAAAAATAATGATGAAGATATTGATAAAGTTATTTTAGGAGTAATTTATGTAAAATAAATTAATATATTGGTGTTAATATCCTATATAGTAATAACATTAAAAAAGGGTAATTTGATGAAGATTATAGCTGATATAAACGGGAATATGCAATTTAGCTTGCGAATATTGCTATCAAGAATTAGATGGTAGTTTTTTACCTGAGGATGAATTATTCAGACAAGTTGATAATAATCCCTCAGCTGAACTTGTAGAACTAGGTGGTGGAGAAACATCTTTAGATTATAGATTAAGTAGAATTCTAAAAGAACTCAAAAAAAATAATATGCTAACAAAATTTAAAGTTAAAAGAGTTAATCAAACATTATTAAATGCAGAAAACAAACTTATATAATTGTGTTGTAAAAAAGTTATTTTCTAAAAATATTTAAATAGGCACTTTTTCTTCTTTTATTTATGATTAATTATAAGGAAATAGAGCAAAAATGGATTAATAAATGGCAAAATTCAAAAGTATTTGAATCAAATCCTGATAAAAAAAAAAAATTTTTTCTTACATTCCCATACCCTTATATAAATGGTTTACCACATATTGGTCATTTTTATACCATAATGAAAGTTGATGCATTTGCTAGGTATAAGAGATTAAAAGGATTTAATGTCTTATTCCCACAAGCATTTCATTGTACTGGTTCTCCAATAGTTAGTGCGGCACAGAGAATTGCAGAAAATGAAGAAAAACAAGTAAAGATGTTAAAAGATATTGGCATCCAGGATAACAGAATTAAGGATTTTTCTGATCCAAAAGAATGGGTGAAATATTTTCCTCCTGAATATAAGAAAGATATTATTAGTGCTGGCATAAGCATTGATTGGCGCAGGGAATTTATTACTACTGAGATAAACCCGTATTATGACAAATTTATCAGATGGCAATTCAATAAATTAAAACAAAAAAATTTGATAATAAAGGGTAAGCATCCTGTAGTTTGGTGCCAAAAAGAAAATAGCCCGGTAAGTGACCATGCCAGAATTGAAGGCGAGGGAGAAACACCTCAAGAATTCACATTATTAAAGTTTCCTCTTTTACCTGAAAAAAAAGAATATCTTGTTGCAGCTACTCTAAGACCAGAAACTATTTATGGTCAGACAAATTTATGGATAGGACCTGACATTAATTATGTTAAGTCGAGAGTAAATAATGAAATATGGATTGTGAGTAGGGAGTGTGTTGAAAAATTAAAAGAACAAGAAAGAAATATCGAAATTCTTGGAGTAGTTAAGGGGAAAGACTTGATTGGTAAGAATGTAGTTGCTCCAGGCATAAATAAAGAGATAATTATTCTACCATCACTTTTTTGTGATCCAAAAAAAGGTACAGGTATAGTAACAAGTGTTCCAAGCGATGCCCCCGATGATTATATAGGACTAAAAGATATTCAAATACCCGAAGAATGTAAAAAATATAATCTTGATTATAACGAAATAATTAAAATCAAACCCATACCAATAATTGAATCAAAAGATATCGGAAATATTCCTGCTCAGAGAATTTGTGAAGAACTTCAAATAAAAAATCAAATGGAAAGAAAAAAGCTAGAGAAAGCAAAGCAAATTATCTATAAAAAGGGATTCTATGAAGGAGTTATTTTAGTAGGAAAATATAAAGGCGAAAAAGTCGAGGTTGCAAAAGATAAAGTCAAGAACGACCTAATTAACGAGGGTAAAGCAGAAATTTTTTATGAACTATCAGGAAAGGTTGTTTGTAGATGCTTAACAGAATCCATTGTTAAAATTGTGTCAAATCAATGGTTTATAAAATATAGTGATAAAAACTGGAAAAAAAAGGCCCATAAAGCACTTGATAATATTAAATTATATCCTGAAAAATCAAGAGCTCAGTTTGAATATGTAATTGATTGGATTAAAGACTGGGCATGCACGAGAGAATTTGGATTGGGAACACGTCTTCCTTGGGATGAAAAATGGATAATAGAAAGTTTGTCTGACTCTACAATATATACTGCATTTTATACTATATCTCATCTTATAAAAAATTTACCAATTGATAAGATTAATGATGATTTTTTTGATTATGTCTTTCTCGATGGGAAGAAACCAGATATTGATGGTATTGAAGAATTAAAAAATCAGTTTAATTATTATTATCCTGTTGATTATAGAAACTCGGGAAAAGATCTTATACAAAATCATTTTATTTTTTATATTTTTAATCATTGTGCAATTTTTCCCGAAAAACATTGGCCAAAAGGTATTGGTGTTAATGGATGGGTATTAGTCAATGGTCAAAAAATGTCTAAAAGTTTAGGAAACGTAATTCCATTAAGAAACCTGATTAGAGAGTATAGTGCTGATGCTGCAAGATTAACTATTTTAAATGGTGGAGAAGGAATGGATGATCCTAATTGGGACAGTAGTTTTGCTAAATCAGTCAGACAAAAAATTGATCAATTCTATGATTTCTGTATAGAAAACTATAGTAAAGGCAGAGATACAAAAACACAGGTTGATGATTGGTTTGATTTTAAAATTAACTCGCTAGTATGGGAAATCACAGAAGCTATGGATGAAACTAATTTTAGGACAGCAATACAAAAATCATTTTTTGAGTTCTTTCAAAAAACAAAATGGTATATTAAAAGAACAAATAATAATCCAAATATAGACTTAATAAACAAGGCAATAGAGGTTATGACAATAGTGTTAAATCCCTTTATTCCTTTTACTTGTGAAGAGATATGGGAAAAAATCGGAAAAAACAAATCAACATCTGATTTTGTAAGCTTAAGCAAATGGCCTGTTTGTAAGAAGATAAAACAAAAAATTGATTTAGAGATTGGTGAATCCTTGATAGAGCAAATAATAATAGATATTAATTCGCTTATCAAATTACTTAATAAAAAACCTGATAAAATTACTATAATTATAGCTGATCAATGGAAACATGATTTTTTTAAGATAATTAAGAAGGAATTTGATAATAATCTTGATTTAAAACAAATCATGGATAGATTAACGAAAACTGAATTAAAAAAACATGCAAATGAAATATCTAATATATTACCAAAACTTATGAAAAACCGGAAAATCAATGATTCGAGCACTGAGAACTTTGAGTTTGATTATTTAACATCATCAAAAGAATTTCTTGAAAATGAATTTAAGTCGGAGTTTCAAATTGTTAAAGAGCGGGAATCAAAAAATAAAAAAGCTCTTAATTCACTTCCACAAAAGCCCGCAATCATAATAGAATAACACGTCTTGATTATAGAACTTAATGTTTTTATAAAATAATATTTTACAATGTTCTTTAGATTTAGAGATTATCATTCAAATTAATATATTTTGTATATATTTTGGCTTAGCTATAAAATTAATAAAATATAAAAATAAATAAAAAAAAGAAATTAAAGTATCTTTTTACAAATCATTTTCATTTCATTTTTTATTTCAAGCATTCCTATTCTTTCTGCTAATGGTACATAGAACTCTAAAGTCTCTTTGGCAAAAACTAATTTTTTCTTTTTTGAAAATATTCTCCAAGTATGTAAATTATGTAACCTATCAATAATTTTTATCCTGAAAACCCTATCATCTTTTTTTCCCATTTTTAATATTTTATTGTAGGTTTTTTTCTTGTTAAGACAATTATCTTTATAAGAACTTATTTTTGTGCACGCATCTACCAAAAATACTATATTTTCATTAAAATTTTTTTTAATATCATCTAATGTCACACTTGTATCTTCCACTATATCATGAAGAAGTCCAGCACTTATTGTTTCAAAATCAGAGTTCATTTTTTCTAGTTTTCTAGCTACTGCTAATAAGTGACTGAATTCTCTTTTTCCATCTTTTCTTGTTTTTCCTTTATGGGCATTTCTCGCAAACAAATATGCTTTCTTTATAACTAGATACTCGTTTTTTGAAAATCTTTTTTTTACCCTTTCTAAAAACCCAGTCATAAATCATAATATTTTAATAGTTTATTTAAATCTTTTCTTATTATGTTAACTCTCGGTATTGAAAGCACAGCTCACACATTTGGCTCTGCAATAGTAAAGAATAAAAAAATCTTAAGTAATGTGAAGAACAGTTATACAACCACGACTGGAGGAATTATTCCTGCAGAATTATCCGAACACCACCTGAATTGTTTTGATGAAGTTATAAAAAACTCTTTGATAGATGCAAATGTGAATATAAATGATGTTGATGTTATCGCGTTTTCACAAGGACCAGGAATAGGTCATGCATTAAGAATTGGAGCAAACATAGCTAGAAGTCTTGCATTGCATTACAAAAAACATTTAGTGGGTGTAAATCATTGTATTGCACACTTAGAGATTGGTAGAATTACAAAATCAAAGGATCCAATACTTCTTTATTGTAGCGGCGCGAATACCCAGATAATTGCCTACGAAGGAGGAAAATATAGAATATTTGGTGAAACTCTTGATATAGGTGTTGGAAATTTCTTGGATAGTATTGGTAGGCTGTTAGGTTTAGGATTCCCAGCAGGTCCAAAGATAGAAGAATTTGCAACCAGGGGTAAGAATTATATTGAATTACCATATGTTGTAAAAGGAATGGACATTAGTCTGTCAGGAATATTAACAAATTTGAAACAAAAAATTGAATTAAAAAAGTATTCAAAAGAAGATTTATGTTATAGCACTCAAGAAACAGTTTTTGCAATGTTACTTGAAGTTACAGAGCGAGCAATGGCACATTGCAACAAATCAGAACTTGTTCTTGGTGGAGGTGTTGCTTGTAATAAAAGACTTCAAGATATGGCAAGAATAATGTGCGAAGAACGAGGAGCTAAATTATTTGTACCAAATAACCAATTATTAGTTGATAATGCGGGAATGATAGCATTCTTAGGAGAGATAATGTTTAAAGCGGGGAATATGATTCAGGTTGAGAAGGCAAGGATTAAACCCTATGAACGGACAGATGAAGTAGAAGTTAACTGGAGATAAGAGGTTATACGAAGATAATAGTTCTTTATAAAATATTCTACAACTTTTATGTATTTTTATTGATGTTTATTGATGTATTATTTTATATTAATAAATATATAAAATAATAATAATATAGAGGTATTAAAACTAAATTATCTAATAAAATTAGTAGTAATAACTACTAGGAATAATACTTTGAATTTTCATCAAATTTAGCCATTTTTTTAAAAATCTTTTTTAATAATTATTCCTGATGACAGAATAAATAAGAATAAAAATTTTTAAAAATAAAAAATGCCTTCACAAAAGGATTTGTTGGGGGTGATGTAGTGAAGGCAAAGAATTGCTTTTTGAATATAAAAAAAGTAAGAGTAAGGTTTTTCACCTTACAATTTCTATGCCTAATTCATCACTAAGTTTTTGTTTGGCAGTTGCTCTCTCTTTAGGGCTTTGTTTTCCTAATATCCAAGGGGATTTTACTCCAGTTATAATCGTCATGACAGTTAATTTTCCTTTCATGTTCTCAGATACTCTTGCTCCCCAGATAACGTTTGCATCATCATCCATTGATTCTGTTACAAGTTCTCCTACTCTGTTGATCTCGTCGAGTGTCATATCTGGTCCACCCACAACATGAAGTATGGCTCCAGTTGCCCCTTCATAACTAATGTCTAATAACGGGTTGCTTAGTGCCCCTTTAACAGCTTCTTCAACTCTGTTATTCGTGTCACTTGCACCTACTCCAATTGCTGCAACTCCTCCATCAGTCATGATCGCTTTTACATCTGCATAATCAAGATTTACAAGGCTTGGTATTGCAATTGTTTCTACAATTCCTTTTATCATTGTGGCAATTAGTTCATTGGCAACTGCAAATGCTTGTTGTACAGGCAAATTACCTGCGATTTGGACTAGCCGATTGTTATCTATTACAATTACTGTATCAGAAACCTGTCTTAATTGTTGAAGACCATATTCTGCTTTATCCACCCTTGCTCTTTCTATCTTGAATGGCATAGTTACAGTCCCAATTACTATAGCGCCTGCGTCTTTAGCAATTTGTGCAATCACCGGTGCTCCTCCTGTCCCTGTTCCTCCACCCATTCCTGCGCAGACAAATACCATATCAGAACCTCTTAGTAGTTCTTTAATTTCTTGGTTATTTTCTTGTGCTGCTGCTTGACCTTTTTCTGGGAAACCTCCGCATCCTAATCCTCTAGTGACATCTTTTCCTAATAGGAATTTTTTGTCAGCTTCTATAATATTAAGATGTTGTTGATCAGTATTACATGCAAGAATCTCTGCACCTTTTATTCCTTTTTTGTAGAGCCAGTTTACCATATTATTTCCTGCTCCACCACAACCAATTACCTTAATATTGGCTTGTCCAACATCAAAGTTAGCATGTGCGCTTTGTTCGCTTCCTTTTATCGCGTTGTTCACGATGAAATCCATTTTGTTCGACCCCCTTGTGCATTATCTATTTTATTTTTTGTTTTTTTAGTGTTTAGTTACTTTATGTTGTTTAGTATATACTTTCAGATAGATATTTATAGCTACAACAAAATTTAAATATATATGTAGCTTATTCTACCTTTAGAAAGTTTTTTCCAAACAACCTAACTTATCAAACGCCCTTTTCGCCAAAAAAGAGTGTTTGAATATACTTTTTTATATATTAATATACTATTTTAACCAAACCTGATTCTTTTTATACACATAAGTTATATATAAATATTGTTGTCCTGAATTGATATTTTTATGATATATTTTTTTCAATAGATATGATGTCTATAAAAGCATTATTTCCAATTTATAGACTTCATAAATCAAACCGAATTTTATATTTTTCAAAAAAAAACAATAAAAAAAACACAAATAAATACTTTTTAACCTTGACCAAATAATAAAAAAATCTAAGCTTTTTTAATATTAAAAATTTTTATCACTAAAATAAAGTTACTAAAAAAAATAGATTTGATCATTAAATTTAAATAATGGTATTAAAACTATTAATTCAAAAAATTATGAAATTCAACACAAAGGTGATTTTAAATGAAAAAACTCATATTTTTATTAATTATTACATTCTTTTTTACTTCCTGCTTTTCTAGTGCGGCCCAAATTGAAACAGGCAGTAACATAATAATTAATAATGAAGTTAATACAAATCTTTATTTATTCGGGGAAAACATTGAAACAAACAATTATATTAACGGAGATCTAATTGCTATTGGAGGATTAGCTAATATTAATTCTATTATCAGTGGAGACGTAACAATAATAAGTATTGAGTCCAAATTAACAAAAGCAGTAACCCGCAGTGTTAAGATAATATCAGGAACAACGACAGTGAGCAAAAATATTGATGGTGATTTAATAATTATTGCTGGCTCTGCAATTATAGAAAAGGACGTTGAGGTAAAAGGTGATTTAATTGCAATTACTCAAATTATAGATATACAAGGAAAAATAGATGGTGGTGTTAGAATAATATCTGACCAAACAATACTAAATAACTGTACATTCCTTGGTAATGCCTCAATTAAATCAAACGATATACTTTTGGGTGATGAAACAAAGATTTATGGAGATCTTAATTATTCATCCTCAGATCATATATATCAAATAGAAAAACACGTTAAAGGCGATACAAATTTCAAACAACTAAAAGAAAAAAATTATTTTTCAACTTTATCAAATAAAATCTGGTATGGCTTATCCCTACTAATAATTGGTATAATTTTAATTATGATTTTTCCAAATCTAGTTCAAAATACTGCACAGAAAATAAATAATCAGCTAGGTAAAACACTCTTATGGGGAATAATTTGTTTGATATTAATACCAATAATAGCGATAATTGTCTTTATCACGATAATCGGCATACCGATTTCTATTATACTGTTTATTATCTATATTATACTATTATTTTTCAGCCCCATATTTTTATCGTTATTGGCGGGTTCAGCAATACTACCACAGAACAATAAATTAAACACGATGAAAAGAATTAATCAAAAGATCCAAAAAAACAAGATGATTCTATCCTTAATTCTTGGCCTATTTCTATACATTGTTATTTCAAGCATTCCATTTTTAGGGGATTTTGTTTCACTTATTACATTGATAATTGGATTAGGCGCAATTATTTTAGTGAATAAAGAGCTTTTACAAAATCTTAAAAACAAAAACATAATCTAACTTTCTTATATTTCTTGAGACTATATTATTCTTTTGAAAGTATTTTATTCTTCGAGATTGAGATTTCAAAAATTTTAATAGATTAAAATCTGATATTAGTAAATAAATAATAGCTGTGTTAAATTATTTTATAGTAGTTAATAATAATTTATATAACAATAAATAATTTCAATTTAGTTATGAATAAAATTAAGTGATAAACAATTTATAAATATAATAAATTAATTATATATAATAAATATAAAATTATATATAATAAATCCAAAAATAATAAAATATATATTATATATAATAATTATTATATATAATGTATATAATAATTATTATATATAATGATTAAAATAAAATAATAATATTAAAGGTGGTACAACGAAAATATCAAAGCATGATAAATATGTGAAAGAACTTGTTAAAAAAATAAAACAAAACTATGATTCTATCGACTTGTATGTTCCTATTAAAACAAGAAAAAGATCACTGGGAGAAATAGATGTGGTTGCTCGTCGTGGAGATAAGATTGATATATATGAAGTAAAATGCAGTCATAGAATTATAAAAGCAAGAAAGCAACTACAAAAAATAAGTAAATATATTATTAACACTAAGATTGGTAATTACTATTTCTATTGTGGTAGTTCTAGATTAATAGTATTAATTTAGAAAGTATTAATCTAAAAAAAATTAATTTAAAAAAAGAAAAAAATGTACAAAGGTTTTTATTATCAACTAATTAATATTGTTTAGTTGAATATAAAACTTTGATTAAAACTTCTTATGTTTCTGATAGCACTCTTTACAATAAACTGGTTTGCCTTCTGCTGGTTTAAATGGTACTTCACATTCATTTCCACAATCGGCACACACTGCTTTATGCATTTCTCTTGGGCCGAAGCTTCTAAAACCTCCTCCGCCCCTTCGCTCATTAAATCCCATTTTCATATACCTCATATTTTTAGTAGTACAAATTCTTTACTTGAAGTAATATACTAGAAGTAGAGTATCTGTATACTATTCTGAACTATATGAATTACTTACTGTTTATAAATTTGATGGATTTTATATTGCAATAGCACATAATTGCTTTTGTAAATATTATTTTTTCTCTTTGAGTAGTGATATATAGTAGTATCACAGTTAATTAATATATAGTAATTATTTTTTCTGCTTATTAAATAAATCGATTACTTCAGAAATAGAAGAACATTCATTCGGACTTCTGTCTTCTCTTATTCTAACCAATCTTGGAAACCTAAGAGCATATCCTGAACTATAACTCGGACTTTTTTGTATTTCTTCATATTTTACTTCTATCACTAGTCCTGGTTTAATATCAACTTCTCGTCCTTTTTCTTTTATTATTAGTGGCTTAAGTAAATCAGTCATTTGTTGAAATGTAAAACCCCCTCCTCCTTCGTGTTCTAATTCTTTAAAACCCGTACCAACTTTTCCAATTTCAATAAACTCATCATCTTTTCTGCAAGCTAATGTGAAAGATGTTAGCCATCCGCTTCTTTTTCCTGTGCCCCATTCCGCGCCAACAACTACGAGGTCGAGTGTTTCCATAACAGGTTTTAATTTAACCATAAAACCAACTCTAGATCCTGGTTTGTATATTCCATCTAGCTTTTTTAATATTATACCTTCGTTTCCTGCTTCTAACGATTTTTTATAAAATTTCTCTCCATCTTTTTCATCAGAAGTTATCATATTTTCTGCAAGTCTAATTTTTAGATTTTCAGGTTTTACTATTTTTTCAATAATTTCTCTTCTTTTTTTAAATGGCACCTTTATAAGTGTTTTACCCTCGTTAACTAAGATATCAAAAATATTTAATTCAACAGGATATTTTTTTGCCATATCATCAATTTTGTATTTTCTTTTAATTCTTTGAGAAATATTCTGAAAAGGTAGGTATTTTTTTGTTTTAACATCATATCCTACTGCTTCACAATCAATTATAAAATTGTTTGATTGCACATTTTTTTTTATTATTTCAATAACTTCAGGAAATTGCAAAGTTACATTTTCGAGTCTCCTTGTGAATATTGTTATCTTTCCATCTTTGTTATGAATTTGCATTCGAAAACCATCATATTTGTATTCAAGATCTGCCGGTTTTCCCACTCTTTCGAAACCTTCCTTAAGATTTTGGACTTTTTGGGCGAGCATAACCTTCACTGGTTTTCCGATTTCAATATTGAGTTTTTCTAATTCCTTAAGACCTTTTTTTGCTTTGCTTATAACCTTAGAAAAATCATTACTTATATCGATTACCTCTTGAACTTTTAATATATAAGAATTGTATTTTTCTCTATCATCATTAGATATCAAAAGCTCGTTTTCGTTTTTATCATATGTTATGTTGAGTTCTTTACCAAAAAACGCCCACACAATAGCATCTCTTATTGTTCCTTCACCAAGACCTACGCGTAGGTCTTCAAGCAGCGTCCGCACAATATACTTGGCTTCTTTAGGAGTTGCGCTTGTCAATAATTCTGCGATTAATTGAACTTTGTTATCCAGTGCGCCAGAACCTGATAAGCCTGCAAGTTTTTCTAGATTACTAACCACTTTCTTTACAGTTATATACTGCGAAAAAAGTGAGTGTTGCTTTTTATTGATAATCATATTTTCAGTAGTCAAGCCAAGGTCTCCTGTTTTTTTCCATTCTTTTTCAATATTTTCTGTACTAATTCCTGTTGCAATATTTATCGCTTTTATTACTATTTTTTCTGCTATTCCTAGTTTTCTCTCATCCCATTCAGGAAAAACTTTCCCTTGCAATAATAGAATCACTTGCTCCAATTCATCTTCTTTTATTTTTTTTAAGAATTCTGACAATATCAATATTTTTTCAAGTCTTTTTGAAGTTTTCTCTAATTTTTCGTATATTCCTGCAAGTGAAGAATAATTCATATAAAAATATAATATATAGCACTTTAAAAAATTTGTTATATTTTATTCATATTTTATTCATTATATTAGGAATATTTTTTATTCATCGACGAAAGCATCTTCATCTTCTGCAATGGTTTTTTTGTTTTTCATTTTTTTCATTTTCTTTGTAATATCTATTTTTTCGTTGCACTTTTTACATTGAAATCTTAAAGTTTGTACTCCCATAATGGTTTTTCTTTTAAATGGTATTTGTATTTCATCTTTAAAACTACAATTTGGACAAATATATTCAATATTTGCATTAAGTGTTTCTTCATATTCTTTTTTATCAATTTTATAGTTACAATTTGGACAAATATATTCTTGAGCTCTTATTTTTATATGCCCGTTCTCATTTGGTTTTCCCATTAATGCTTTATGACATTTTGGACATTCCTCTTTAAAAACCCAGCATTTTACCCAGCCATTATCAATATTTCTTTGAGTAAAATATACTAATTCCTCCATAGTTTTAGGTTGTTTCAGCACAAATATCACCTCTTAAAATTTTTTATATTCCTGAAATTATCACTCCCATGACTCCTTTTATAATAAATTCTATTCCTATTCCTGCTAAGAGTAATCCTAAAATTCTTGAAAATATCTCTAAAAACCTATCGCCAACTATTTTTATAATGAAAGATGAAAATCTTAGTACTGCCCAGCTTATAATAAGAACTATAACTGATGCAATCAGGGGTATTAAGATGCCGTATTGATCTGTCAGTGAGATTATTGTTAATAGTGCCGCTGGCCCACTCAACATAGGTGTTCCAATTATTACAACCCCCATTGTCGCATTAGTTCCTTTTTTATATTCTATCCCTAAAACTTGAGTTACTCCTAGAATTAATAAAATGATTCCTCCCGCTATTCTAAACGCATTTATAGATATACTAAGTGCATCGAGTAATGTTAGACCACAAAAAAGAAATGTTATAAGTAATATACCCGCTACCCACACCGCAGTTAATGCCCCTTTGTTTCTTTCTTTATCAGACATATTCCTTGTTATATTTATAAAAATACTCAAACTTAGAAAAGGATCTATAATAATTAATAGCATGACAGATGCTTTAAAAAGATCAAACCAAAACATATACTTGCCTCTTTTTTACGTATTATTTTTTTCTTATATTTTATTGTTTTATATTTTATTGTCTTTTTACCTCAATACAAATTGCTTCATTCAACACCCTAATATATCTTGGGCAGAGAGTATATTCATAATTATTTTTATTACAGTAGTTTATTAATCTTTCTTTTTCTTCAGCTCCTGAAAACAATATTATTACATTATATCCTGTTCTGCTGTTATTGATAATATTATAATCTTCTAAATCTTTTTTTATACTTTTATTTATGAATTCATATCTTTTAATATTCTTTTTTAAGTTGTCAATCTTATTCTTTAGTAATATTTCATCCAATTCAAAATCTTCAATATCAATGTTATATTTTTCCTCGTTGTATCCAATAAAACCTCCGTTACCTATTCCTAATGGCTTGTTTTTACCAAGACTACAAATGATAATATCTCCATAAGTACTTTCTCTGTGGCCTATTGAACCAGAAATATCATTTATTAATAAAATATTATTATTTTTACAATATTCTGAGATCTTTCTCATATCTTGTAAGTATGCATATCCAGGCATAGAGTTAATAAGTAAAACACAATTGTTATATTTTTTTAATTCAGATTCAATCAAAATACCGTATTCAGTTTTCAGTTCAAAAAGTTCATATTTCAATTTTTTTGCATACTGCTTATAAGTTATCCAACCCCCTTGGTTCTGAATTAGCAATTTTGAATAACCAAATTCTTTTACTTTTTTTAAAGACAAATAAATTGCACTATTACCGCTTTGAGTAATAATAATGTTCTTTTTCTTAACAAGATTAGACAATTTCTTCTTTATATTCATAATAATTAAAACTTTCTATTTATTTATAAATATTAACAAAATCTTCAAAAAATCTTCAAAAATAGAATTATTTTATGGTTTGAATATAAAAAATTTTCATAACCTTTTTAAAAAAACCACGTTTTCTAAGCATATTGCCTCTGTGGCTCAGTGGTTTGGTTTCAGTAATGCTGTAACACATTTAAGAGCACGTCCTTGGTAATTTTTGTCTGAATATAAAGCAAAGACAAATTGACAGTAAGGACGGGGTCGCGAGTTCGATTCTCGCCAGAGGCTTTATGGATATTAATAATGATGTGCATAAAGATTTAATTAAAAAAATTCAAGAAACAGCAGAACATATAAAAGAAATTGTTAAAGAACTCTATAAAACCGAGGAGTTATTATTGTTTGATTTTGGCCTAGAAAAAAAAGAACCATTTATGATTGAATCAAGAAAAATACTTAACAATTATTGTTTATCAAAAGATGCATATAAAATATTAAACAATAGTGTTCCGTATGTTTTTACTTTTGATTTATACTATAATGGACACTATTATGGAATAATAAGCAATAACAAAGAATTATTTGATGAGGAAAAAGATAAATTATTAAGGATATTTTAAAAATATTTAAATAATAATAACAACAATAACAATAATAAAACAAGTATAAACAATTTAAATTTATTAAAATTTTAATAAAAAAAGCTTATAATTTTTAATTTTTAAGTGCGAGGGTAGCGAAGTCAGGTCAATAGAATTTGGTTATACCAATTCAGATCAAACGCGCAGGACTTAAGAGGAACACCCTTTGATTGTGAAGGGCTATGATATCCTGTCCCTTAGTGGGTCCGAGGGTTCAAAAGCGCCTTTTGAAATAAAGAGTGCATGAAAAAAAAGTAAGAGTATTAATAAGAAAACAAAATAAGAAAATAATCGTGCAACGCTTGAAAGTCCCTTCCCTCGCAGTCTTTTCTTATTTTTTCTTTTTTCTTATTTACTCTTTTCTTAGTTATGTTCTATACTTATAAATAGAAAATTTTAATTTTCTAATAAACAACAGATCATTTATTTTTTGCTCTTTATTAAATCGGATAATTTTTGTTTTACATTAAAAAGATTTTCTGAATAACAATCCAAAAAATGTCATATCATAAATATAATTTGAAATTTATTTGTTGTAGAAATTTTGTAAAGATTAGTACTAAATAATTGCATAGTTTATGTTAATATGCACACCTTAATTAAAGCTAATTCTCGTAAGATTTATAAATATCTAACTATTCCTCTAAAAAATGGGACGGATTAAAACAAAGTTAATAAAAAGAGTCACATTGAAAGTTTTTAGTAAACACGCTAATGAATTAAGTAAAGAATTTGACAATAATAAAGAAATACTTACAAAATTTGTTGAATTGCCATCCAAAAAAATGAAGAATGTAATTGCGGGTTATTTAACAAGATTAAGAAAAGCAGAACAAAGGTGAGAGAAATGGCAGAAGATAATTCAATATTTATTGGACCGAAACCATTCATGAATTATGTGACAAGCGTTGTTATGCAGTTCACAACAAAGGGCGCTAAAGAAGTTTTTATAAAGGCAAGAGGTAAGTTTATTGCCAGAGCAGTAGATGTTTCTGAAGTGGCAACTAAAAGATTTTTAAGAGATAAGATTCGAGTTAAAGATATTAGAATAGACTCTGAAGAGTTTAAAAATAAAGAAGGTCGGGATGTCAGAGTTTCCACTATTGAAATTATTCTTGAGAAACTGGATTAATATTCTGATATATCTTTTGCTTATATTATTTTTTAAATATTATTTTAATATTTCTTTGCTTCTCAATAAATTTATAAACAATTCAACATTTAATATATTAAATTAAAATCTACAGCTTTTTATTAAGGAATGATTCATAAACATTGATTTTGGGCGTGTGGCTCAGCTTGGATAGAGCGACCGGCTTCGGACCGGTAGGTCAGGGGTTCAAATCCTCTCTCGCCCATTAATTAAAATAATATTTTAATTAAAATAAAAACTTGATTTGAAAATAATCATTGAAATTAAAAAACAGATTATATTAAAAAAGACATTATAAATTATTAAAAAATACATTATATAAGTGATAAGATCCTAAGTAATGGACCATAAATATATTATCAAACTACTAAAAATATTCACACACTTTTTCTATTTTTTGATGTTCTCATTCTCAGGTTCTAACAAAAAATATATAAATATAACACCTCATTAATTACAAGATAACACAACAATCATCAAGTTTACCGATAATGAAATGAAAGATAGATAATATGAAAGATAAAGAGGAATTGTTAAAGGCTGACATAGAAGAATTGAAGAAAGAATTAAAAGAAACAAAGATGGATAAGGGTAAGAATGATCCAAAAAAGATAAAACAAGAAATAAAAAAAGAGAAAAAAGAAGAAAAAGAAAAAAAGCCATTTGAGTATAAAAAATTTCTAATTGCCGCATTACCATTTATTATAATATTATGCCTTGTTATGGGTATTATTATTGGCAGAGAATTAAGCAAGAACAATACAATTAATAATCAAAATAATAACAATATTGATGATAAAAATAATATCAAGAACAATACAATTCCAGAACCAGTTCAGCCACCGCCACTTATTAATCAATGCATAGATAGTGATGGCGGTCTTAATCCGAATGTGTCAGGACAGGTTATATATAATGAGAAAATATATCAAGATTATTGTTTGAACAATAAGACAGTTGAAGAAAATTATTGTTCTGATGATAATGTAAGACGAACAAGAGTATTTCCGTGTACTTATTGCGAAAATAATTCTTGCATTAGATTTATATCTGATAAATATGGCTGTCTAGAAAGTGATAGCAAAATTGATATTTATAAAAAAGGTATAGTATATGATTTAAATGGAGTTATAGGCATAGATTTTTGTAGAGGTGACACAATTATCGAGTATTATTGTGATTTGTTCGGTTATATTGCTTATACAACTAAGATTTGTGAAAAATGTGAGTCTGGAGCGTGCTTGCAGAATCTTGCCTCTGAGGTTGTACCAAAATGTACAGATACAGATGGAGTAACATATGATAAAAAAGGAACAGTTACTGATATAAATGGTAATACTGCTACAGATAACTGTCAAACAAAAAAGATTGTACAAGAGTTTTACTGTGATTCGTTTGGATATATTAATAGTAGATTTAAAATATGTGAAAATGTTTGTGATGATGGAAAATGTATCCCGTTTTCTACATAACTAAATATTTATTTATTTTAATTTATACTTATAAGTAATAATGAATAATTTTATATATTCCTATTTCTAATATGTATTAAAAATGAAAAGCGAAGAAGAGATAGACTGGAATAGTATGATTGAAACAGAAAAATATTTGAATAAAAGAATTCTATGTCTGGAAAATGATGCAGATCATATAACAAAGATAACAGAAGCAAATAATATTAGAGCAAAAGAATTGTTTGAAAATTTTTTAGAACAGATTAATAATATTAAAAAAATAGTTGAGAAATTAAAAATTGATATGAAAGATTGTTTAATAGAAATGGATGTTCTGATAGACAAGATTAAACGATCAGCAAAAAATGATGAAGTGAATAATATTTCGCGGAGAATTGAAGATTTTAATCCAGAAGGATTAATTACAAAATATGAATTGCATAAATTAATTGATTAATTTTTATAAACCATAAGTATTATAAATTATATTTATTTTAATTAGTATAATGAGAACAAAGAAAAATATTGAACTAAATAGGCAGTTGTTCCATCTATTTTTTGGAATTTTTATTATTATTCTACTCTATTTCAGTATTATTAATCTATGGATGATTCTTATTTTATTTATAGTTAGTATATTTATTTCAATCATCTCAAAGTATAAAAGAATACCAATAATTGATTTTATGTTAAGAAATTTTGATAGAGAGGGTCAAACTTATCCTGGTAATGGGGCAGTAAGTTATTTATTAGGGATTATTCTTACCTTACTTATTTTTGATACAATACTTAATTTTAAGAATATTGCATTGGCAAGTATTGCTATTATGGTTGTGGGAGATTCTGTAGCGACAATGGTTGGGATTTTCTTTGGGAGAACAAGAAATCCTCTAAACGCATTAAAAACTCTCGAAGGAAGTATTGCTGGTATAATTTTTGCATTTTTGGCTGGTATAATTTTTGTTCATCCAGTTAACGCATTGTTTGCTTCTATTATTTCAATGATTTTTGAAGCAGTTGACAAAGAATACTTTAAGATAGATGATAATATTATAGTACCATTAACTGCGGGAGTAGTCTTAATTTTAATGATCTTATAACTATTTTTTTAACAAATTTATTGGTGAGGTGAATAAAATGACTCGAAGAGAGGAAATAATCAAAATTCTTTCTAACCAAGAAATATCATTACCACAATTAGCTAATTATTTCAAGACAGAACTAAAGGATATTCTTGAAGATATACCTCATATTGAAAAATCAATTTCTCCCAGAAAGCTTATAGTTACACCTGCAAAATGTAAAAAGTGTAATTTTATATTCAAAGAGAAGAGACTAAAAAAACCATCAAAATGCCCAAGATGCCATGAGGAAAGAATTATCCCTCCCACCTATAGAATTGAATAATATATTAACAATAATAAATTAAAAATTATATTATTTATAAAAATATCTTATTTATAAACCACCATATTTTATTATAAACCACTACATTTAAATAGTAGTTTTCTCTTGTCCCCCATACTATGGACGAAGAATTTAAAAATAATCTTTTAAAGAATGATTTCAACGAAATATTAGGTCAGGATTCTGTTAAGAAACAATTAAAATCCGCTTTATTAATGGATAGACATATTATTCTTGTTGGCCCGCCGGGGGTGGGAAAGACAACAATTGCAAAGAATATTTTAGAGTTTATACCTGAAAAAACAGTTAATGATTGTCAGTTTCATTGCAGTCCTGAAGATATTTATACTATGTGCCCGAATTGTAGGGAGAATGGAAAAAAGCAAAATAAAATAAAACTAAAGAAAGAAGACTTGTTTATTAGGGTTCAGGGCAGTCCTGATCTTACTGCAGAAGACTTAATAGGAGATATTGATCCGATAAAAGCTCTGAAATATGGACCTCTTAGTATTGAGGCATTTACTCCAGGAAAAATATTTAAGGCAAATAATGGAATCTTATTTTTTGACGAGATTAACAGGTGTAGTGAAAAACTTCAAAATGCATTATTACAAGTTCTTGAAGAGAAAAAGGTGACAATTGGCTCATACAATATTGATTTCAAGAGCGAATTTTTATTTATAGGAACAATGAATCCAGAAGATACAAGTACAGAACCATTAAGCGATGTTTTCTTAGACAGGTTTGACCTTATCTATATGACTTATCCTGAGAGCGAAGAAATAGAGCAAAAGATAGTTGAGATGAAAAGTAAACAAATTGTAAATTGTCCTTTAGAGCTTAGAAATCTTATTGTAAAAATTGTGAGAAATTTGAGAAATGATGAAAGGTTAGAGAAAAAACCGTCAGTCAGGGCAACAATAGGCATATACGAGAGATCTCAATCCAATGCGTTAGTCAACAAAAGAAAGACTGTAACCATTGATGACATAAAAGAAGTTATTGCTAGTGTTTTAAGCCACAGAATTAAACTTAAACCTAGTGTCAAATATCTTGAAACTCCAGAGCAATTAATTAAAGAAGAAGTTGAAAAAACCCTTAAGCGTGGTGGTTATCTCTAGCAATAAGATAGAATATGATAAAGAAAAGAATAGTGATATTGTAGATACGCCTGAATATGTTGAGGAGTTTTCTGGAAAACTTTCAAAACAGGATGAAGAAGATAAATTAATGCATACTGTTCTTGAAGGAGATAAGGAAACTATTAAAGATGGGAAAATTATTGCAGATGTTGTCAGTCAAGGTCTTAATAGTTTGACACCCGACTTGATTTTTGAGAATCTCGTGAAAGATTACAAAATTGCCAATGATCTTTATGGTGAAACTCTACTTAAAGAATTAACTGGATATTCTGATGATTATATTAAAAAAAATATTAATATACCCGAATTTAAAAAAAGAATTCAACAAAAAATTAAGGAGAGAGTTGAAAGTCTTAAAGAAAAAGGATTACTAAATGATGACGGAGAATTAACTGATAAAGCATTAACTCTTTCTGCACTAGTTCTTTACGCAGAAGAACTTGATTATTTAATCCCAAAGGGATTTGGCGAAAAGCAATATAAAAAGAAAACTCATTATGGTGAAAAAATTGATGTTATTGATTATAAAAAAACAAGATACAGAGATTTAGCATTAAAGGCAAGCATTAAAAAAGCATTAAGAAGAGGTCACGAAGAAATTGCAAAATCAGATCTAAAAATCCATCTTAGAGATTCACGAGGGAAAATTTCAATTATCTATGGTATTGATGCCTCTGGCTCTATGCGAGGAGAAAAGCTTAAGATAGCAAAAAAAGCAGGAATAGCTCTTGCATTCAAAGCAATAAATGAAAAAAATAAGGTGGGCCTTATAGTTTTTGGCTCAGAGATAAAAAAATATCTTAAGCCAACAAACGATTTTCTTCTCCTGATAAAAGAACTTGCATCAATTAAGGCAAGCCATGAAACAGATATTGCAAAAACAATAAATAAATCAATTGAGTTATTTCCTAAATATGAAACAAAACACCTTGTTTTAATAACAGATGCAGTGCCGACTAAAGGCGAAAAACCAGAAGAAGAGACATTAAAAGCAGTTTCTAGTGCCTGCAACGATAATATTACAATTTCCTTAATTGGCATAAATCTAGACAATGAAGGATTCAGGATTGGAAAGAGAATAACAGAGATTGGAAATGGCAAGCTTTACAGGGTAACAGAACTTGAAAAAATAGATAAGATAATACTAGAAGATTATTATATAATTAAGAAATAGAGTTAAAATATAATACTAATAAATATTAATATATAATATTATAATAATATATATAATTATAATAATATAATATAAATTTAATAAATAGCTTTTGAATATGGTATATTTAAAGGAAAAAACAAGAAAAGCCATAAAGACAAAATGTATTGAAGAGATTCAAAGGTTATTTAAAAATAACCAACTAAACCCCACAGATTCAATATAGTTTTCTCTATACTAATAGAAATATTTATATACTAGTTATTGCAGTTAAAAATAAATAATAAAAAAATAAATAATAAAATATGATAAGAGGTTGATATTATGGATCAGGAAACACAAAAAGAAATAAAAAAAATAGTTAACCAAGAAAATGCTCAATTAGTAAATGCAATCCAAAACATGGTCAAACAGTTTAATTCAGAGATGGACCAGATTAGAACACAGATTAATCAAATTAAGAGGGAAGTTCTTCAGCAATCTGAAACAATATCCCAACTTAGTATAAATTCAAAATCTAGATCTTTATCAAGTTTTCCTCAATCAGAATCACGTGTTTCAGTACCAATCCATACAAGTTCAGAAAGAGAAAGGCAACCATTAGACAAACCAATAGACAGAATAGGAGTTGCACCCGCGGATGTTTCTATTGAAAAAATATTCAATTTTGGAAATAGGTGAATTAACATTATTTTTTGTTTTCATTTTTTCTCACAAAATTTATAAATAAGATTATCTCCATAACATAATTAGGTATTATGAAAAGAAAATACACAAAAGAGCAATTACAATTCTATTTCAATAAATTAATGTTAGAACTAAACAGAATTCCAACAGAGGAAGATGCAGAACTATCAAAATACATGCCATCTCTTACTGTCTATGTGCAGAGATTTGGGTCTTGGAAAAAAGTCCAGGAATTGTGGGGAAACAGAGAATTAAACAAAAAAACGTGTTTAAATTGCAGTAAAGAAATAAAATTCATAAAAAAATCTAAATTATTCTGCAGCAGAAAATGTGCTAAACAATATAAAACAAAACAAAAACTGCTAAAATTAAAACCAAAAAAATGCAAGATATGTAAAGAAGAATATAATGCACTAATGGTCAAAAATTTTAAAAAAAGTAAGATATGCAACAAAAAAGAATGCAGAGAGAAATACAGATTAATAGTGTATATGAAAAAATTAGATATGAAAAAAACCAAGAATAATATAATAAGTAATAAAATATACAATAAAATAATAGATGTCAAAGAAAACAAGTGCCATTATTGTGACTTTAATAAAATCCTGAAGATAAGATTAGTAAAAGGAAAAACAACAAATAAAAAAATAATACAATCAATAAAGAACAATAGGTGGGATTTCTTAATTGTCTGTCCAAACCATTATGAGATGTTAGATAGAAAAATGATGTAAAAATATTACAAAAAATATCATATAGAAAAAAAATTATTATAGTATTTAAAAATTTATTTATGAGTAAACCAAAACACCATATTCTTTTTGTTATCTAACCTACAGAATCCAAATCGTTCAAACTGAACAACATCTCCTTCTTTAAGATTTTTTACTCCATACTCAGCTTTTCCTTTTTTTATTTCATGGTCTGGCATTATTATCTCAACATCAACTAAATCTTTACTAAGAGGCAGCCAATGCATTATTTTTTCTCCTTTATCTTTATACTCTTCGTATTCTAATGAATCAAAAATCAGGGATTTATTATCCACCTTATCAGTTCGAAAATTCAGACAATCCATTAGTCTATACAATTTTTCTGAAGATAAAGAATCAAAATCGGTTTTTGTTATCAAGAATTTTTTATGAGTTTCAAAATTTCTAAAACCTAACTCAGGATTATCTGGGTGTGATTTCAATTTCAGTTTCTGCTCCGGAGCGTTTTTTATTATTATCTCTTTTGGATTTTCAATAAAAAAATACCTCCTGCATTGCTTATCGAGCAATCTTTTATTGTGTACGATTAGGTCATCCCAAGTCATAGTTGACTCGTGTTTTGTTATTCCTGTACTAAAAACAAAATCCTTTATTGCTTGGGGCAGAAAACCACGTCTCCGAAGTGCTACAAGCGTTGTCAAAGAAGGATCATCCCAACCAAATAATTCTTTTTTCTGTATCTTTTCTCTAATTATTCTTCCTGAGCTTTCAACTCCAACCATATTAAACCGAGCAAACTCGTAAATATTTGTTTCTGGTAATTCCAATATATTTTGAATATACCTATGTAATTCATTTCTCATTTCAAATTCTTTAGAGCGAAGTCTGTGTGTTATTCCTTCCACTCCATCCATTATCGCGTTTTGAAAATCATAGATTGGCCAGACATGATATTTTTTTCCTTGCCGTGCATGAGGTTCTTCAATATTTCTTAAAATAGCAGGATCACGCATAGTAGTGTTTTGATGTCGCAAATCAATTTTTAATCGCACAATTGAATTTTTGTGTTTTCCTGCAATCATTTCATCAAATAATTTTAAATTTTCTTCTTCAGAATAGCTCCTGTGCGCACAAACAATTCCTTTTGCTCGTGAAACTTTTATTTTTTCCTTATCACAATCACAAACATATGCTTTATTTTCTTTTAATAATTTTTTTGCATAATAATAGAATTTATCCATGTGGTCACTTGCGTAATCAAGTTTGTCCCATTTTACACCGAGCCATTTGAAATTTTCTTGCATAATCTCATAAAACTCTTTTTTTACAAGAGTTGGATTAGTATCCTCAAACCTAAGATAAAATTCACCATTATATTTTTTCGCTAACTCATAATTTAATATGAGTGCTTTTGCGTGCCCTATATGAGGATATTTTTCAGGTCCTGGAGGAAAAGCGGTTCTGATTTTGCTTCCTTGTTTTATTTTTAAAAATTCAAAAATATCTCTTTCTTTCCCCATATTTTTTTTTTCTTTATCAGGATATTTCTCTAACTCTTTTTTTTGCTGATCTATCGACATAGAATTAATTTTTTTAATAATATCAGAAACCTTTTTTGCTAAATCCTTAATATCATTCTTCAAATCGGGCTTTTCTCCAATAATATTACTAATTACAGCACCTTGATTTGCTTTTCCATCGTGTTTTACTGCATTATACAAAGCGTGCTTATAAATCAAATCATCCATACAAATATTAGAAATAAGAAAGCTTTTTATAATTATCGCCTCTAGAAGAACAATTAACACATTTTACTTTTAGAAATATTTTTCGAAGAATACTTTTTTAAATCAATCAAGTTTCCAGTTAATCATGGGCCTGTAGTGTAATGGTAACATGCGGCCTTCGCAAGGCTGAGACATCGGGTTCAATTCCCGACAGGTCCATTATTTTTAGTTAGAATATACAAAAAATATAAAAAATATTTTATTATTCTAGTTATTTAATATTCTAGTTATTTAATAAAGTTTAATCAATAAATAGAAAAAAGGCCGACTTTGAACTTTTTGTTCAAGATTTGAATTTTGGGTATCATTTTGTTTTTGTTTCTTTTTTGCAAGTCTATACAATTCATAAAAACCACTCGCAACATTTGTAAAAAGTAAAACACCGAATCCTATTAAAAGAGAGTTATAATCTAATTTATAACCATAATTACAACCATAAAAAATAGAACCAAACACATAAGATAAAATTGCAAGATTTGATGATAGTTTATATAGCAATTAAGCATTAATTCTAATAATAAAATTCTAAAAATAATAATAACTTTTATAAATAACCCGTAATCTTTTTCTCTAAAGGGCAAGTAGTTCAACCCGGTAGAATGCCCCGTTGGCTTCTGCATAATGTTATTATGTAGCCGGAGTCGGGGAGGCTGGGGGTTCAAATAGGTTTAGAACAACTAGACATTGAATGTCCCCCCTTGTCCATTAAATTCCACATCATTAAATTTAATTCAAGATTAAATGAAACCTATTCATCATCATAATAACCTATATTTCTAATAATCTCTTCTCCATTTATTTCTTTAATGTACTTATAAACTTCAGGGTGCACAAATTTTTTCCACAACTCTTTATTGCATATGTTTTTTCTTATTTTTGTCGCACTCAAATTATAAAATAAAGGAAATTCGATTAATTCAACTTTTCCTTTGAAATATTTTATTATCCTTTTATTTGAGCAGGCCAGTGCATCAAATTTGACTATTCCAAATAAATAATTTGCATAAGAATCATCTAATTCTATATCGTTAACCCTCACTATTTTAACATTAATTTTTTCTTTTTCCAACACTCGTTTTATCATTTCTTCTCGCTCATCAGCAGTAAAAGGATTCAATTCTGTTCTTGAATAATTAGCACTCCCAATTCCAATAATTAATTCATATTCCCCATATAACCTTTTTACTACCTCTAAATGCCCCATATGAAATGGCTGGAACCTTCCAAGAAATAAAACTCGTTTCATAAATAAGATTTACAAATACCTTATTTAAAAATATTATTAAAAACATTAACTTTTTATAATAATTAAGAAAAACAATAATAATTAACAAAACCTATAAAAATGATAACAGAAAAAGAAATTAAAGAATGTCGAGAAGAATTATTAAATTGTATAAGACCTTTATTTTTTTATGACGATGATATGGATGGTGCAGTCAGCTTTATTCTGTTTTACAAATTAATTAATAATGGTAAGGGAATAATTGTAAAAAGCACTCCAGAACTATCTACAAAATTTCTAAAAAGCGTAGAAAGCTATAAACCAGATAAAATTTTTATTCTAGACAAACCAATGATTTCTGAAGAATTTATAGATAGATGC
>JAWABG010000012.1:0-31173 GCA_038884715.1 Candidatus Woesearchaeota archaeon
AAGACATTTTCCTGTCATTTCTTTTGGCTGTTTGATATTCATTAATTTTAGTATTGTTGGTGCTATATCTGCTAACTTACCTCTTGATAGCTTTATACCCTGTTTTGTTATTATTAATGGTACAGGATTCAGCGTGTGGGAAGTTAATGGCCTGCCGAATTTATCTTCTTTACATTCTGCATTTCCGTGATCCGCAGTGATTATTGCTATTCCCTTTTTTTTCTCAATTAATTCTACAACTTTACCTATGCATTTATCCACTGCCTCAACTGCCTTAATTGTTGGTTGTAATTTTCCGCTATGCCCTACCATATCACAGTTAGCATAGTTAAGAACAATAAAATCATATTTGTTTTTTTTAATTTCATTTAGCAATCTATTTGTTACAATAAATGCCGACATTTCTGGTTTTAAATCATATGTTGCAACTTTAGGACTTGGAATAAGAATTCTGTATTCTCCATTATATGGAACTTCATTTCCGTTATTAAAAAAATAGGTTACATGAGCATATTTTTCTGTTTCAGCAATTCTTAATTGTTTTTTCTTTTTTTGGGCAAGAAGCTCTCCGATAGTATTTTTTATTGGTTTTGGTTTAAAGGCAACCCCAACATTTTTGAAATCCTTATCATACTCTGTGAAGCACACAAATTTTAGATCGAGTTTTTTTGTTTTGAATTTATTGAAGTTTGGATCTGTAAGTGACTTAGTTAATTCTCTTGCTCTATCACTCCTAAAATTAAAAAATATAACAGCGTCTTTTTCCTTAATTAAGCCCCCTTGATTAATTAGTGTTGGTTTGACAAATTCATCACTTAATTTTGATCGATATGCGCTGTTAACTGCTTCCATTGGGTCTCTAACCAATAAACCTTTCCCGTTAACTAATAAATCATATGCTTTTTTTTGTCTTTTCCATCTTTTATCTCTATCCATTGCATAATACCTTCCAATTATTGTAGAGATAGTTCCTGTGGTTTTTTCAATCTGTTTTTCCAACATTCGTATATATTTCTTTGCACTCATTGGTTCTGTATCTCTTCCATCTAAAAAACAATGAATACTTACCTTGTCAAGAAAATGATGATGCGCGAGTTCAAGAAGTGCAAATAAATGATTTATATGACTATGGACACCTCCATCACTTAGTAATCCCATAATGTGAAGAGTTACATTATTGTCTTTCACATATTTTATCGTATCCATTAATACTGGATTAGTAAAAAATGTGCCTTTTTGAATTTCATTATTGATCATTGGTAGGTCTTGAAGTATTATCCTTCCAGCTCCAATATTCATATGTCCTACTTCGCTACTGCCAATCTGGCCTTTTACTAAGCCTACTGCTTCTTCTCCTGCTTTTAGAGAAGTGTGAGGATACATTTTCATTAATCTTTCAATATTAGGCTTTTTTGCTAAATAAATCGCGTTTCCTTTTTGATTGTCACTTAGCCCATAACCGTCCATAATAATAAGAATTACTGGTTTTTTTACCATAATAATATGTACTCCATAATCATATGTAACTTATATGTGTACTTCCTCCCATAAAATTTATTTTATTAAAAACCCCTTATTTAATTTAGATTACAGTTATATAAACCTTACGTTTTAGTACTTAAAAACCGAAAAATTTAAATATATTAATATGTATATTAATATATAATAATATATATTGGTTTTGTTTTTATTACTAAAAATTCTTCTGGTTGTCAATAATAATCAAAAATATTTTTTAGAACAGAAATAAAATAATAATAAAAAAAAATAATACAAAAATGCACTCAGTAAATTTAGAACACATTATTGAATATACTCAAGGAAATACAGCTAAATTAGAGCTTATTCTTAAACATTCTCAAGTAAATACACCAATTGAACATAAAATTAAAATATGGGAAATGTTAACTGATATAAAATATGATTCAATTCTTAGAGAACAAGGGAGCCAACAAAAAACAGCATATATTATTGTGTTGGGCACAACAAAAGATTATCTAAATATAATCAATGATCAATCTCAATCTGATTATTTTTATTGGCAAGACAAAAATCAAGATTTGTTCGATCAAAACCCGATCAATATTTACTCAAAAAATGCAGAGGAAAGACTACTACAAACAAGATATTTTGATAATGCAGTATTTATTGATAAAAACGGGAATATTATTTATAGTGGCGTCACACTGAATGTGGATCCTGTTAAGATAGCTAGACAGATGGGATTAATCAAGAATATAAGGAATCACGCGTATAATCTATCTGACATTTATGGATTCAAAATTCCTGTTCACAACAGGCATCATAATTCTATCGCGTTTTCCAAAAAAGCAAATGATGGCCTTAGAACTTTTGGAAAAGGGGAGGGTGTTAGTGTATATACATTAAGTGAAGAAAACAGAATTATGAGAATGTATGAAGAAGGGAGAATAATTTATTCAACCTGCCCGGGAGAAGCCAAAATATTAGATAATAATGAAAGTAGAATTTTTGTTCCAATACTGAAAAGAAAAGACAATAATATTAATAAAATAGGACAAAACATTACTAACTAAATAAAGACGTGAATAAAGACGTGTAATTATTAAAAATATCTATGAAATTATAACAATATTTATAAAAATGATTGTTTTCAAAATTGAGTATGACTAAAAATGATAAAATATTTCTAGATGCTAATGAGTTTTTTAGGCTTTCATTTCAACTGGCCAAAAAGGTGTATGACTCAGGATATATTCCTGATTATTTGCTTATTGTATCAAGAGGTGGATTTCCGATTGGAATTACTATTCATGAATTTTTTAGATACAAAGGATTTGAGATTGATCATGGATCCATTAAGGCAGTTTCATACAAAACCATAAATAATCGAGACCAAAATACAAGATTATATGGTATAGAAAATATTCCGTTTGAGAGAAATGAAAAATTTCTAATAATTGATGACATATTTGATACAGGAAGGACAATAAAAAAAATATTGTCAAAATTGCCAGATACTGTTGAAAAAAAAATTGCAGTAATCTACTTTAAGCCTACAAAAAATCAAACTAAAATTACCCCTGATTATTATTTACATAAGACTAAAAAATGGATTGTTTATCCTCATGAAATATGTGGTTTAAGCGATGCCGAAATCAAACAAAAAGATCCTAAATTGTTTAATATAATTAATAAAATTTAAAGTATTAGATTTCAAAAGTTTTTTAAATAAACCCATTTTCCTTTCTCATTATGAAAAAAAAGGTTTGTAAAAACTGCAAGATATTTGTAGATGAGAATATTTGCCCTATATGTAGAAAAGAGGCATTCTCCACTAATTGGCAAGGTAGAATATACTTTATTGATGTTAACAAATCAATGATCGCCCAAAAGATGGGTGTAACAATAAAAGGAGAATATGCAATAAAAGTAAGATAACAAAAATAAGACAAATAAGCACAAATATAATAAATTATAAATATAATAATTATAAATAATAAATAGGCACGATTTTTTTTATAAAAATATAATTAATCAAAATTTTAAAATGAATTTTCAAATAATAAGCGAAAAAGAAAATCCAATCTTTTACAGAAAAGAGTTGAAAGTAGAGCTAAGTTTTGATAAAATACCTCCATCTAGATTAGAAATAAGAAAAGAATTATCAAAACAATTAGGAGCAAATGAAGACTCAATTATAGTTGAGAGTATTAATAACCAATATGGAAAACAAGTATCTCATTTGTTAATATATGTATATGACAACAATGAATACGCAAAAAAGATTGAGTCAAAAGCAATCTTTTTAAGACACATGACAAAAGAAGAAAAAGAAAAGGCAAAAGAAGTTAAAAAGGCTGCAAAACAAGCAAAGAAATCACCACCACCAAAATAATAGAATCTTAATTTCCAAATATAATATCCAAACATTATTGAATTTAATATTTATTTGAAAGATTGATTTCAAGATTTTTATTATTAACAAAGTTTATTAATAATTATTATAAACATTAATATTTGAAAGTATAAATATTTTAAAATGGCTGATAAAAAACAAACAGGGAAAAGTACCGAAAAATCAAAAAACAATAATAGTAGTAATAAGATCAGTAATATTTACGAATTTAAAGGTGAATCAGTAATAAGAAAAAATAAACTTTGTCCAAAATGCGGAGTATTCATGGCAAAGCATCATAACAGAAATCATTGTGGCAAATGTGGTTATACAGAAATACATTAGAATACATTAAATATAATTAAAAAATAATAATTAATAAATAATTTTACTTCTCGTAATTTTTTCTTTAATATAATCAGAATTTAATACGTCTTTAACTAATGCTATTGGTTCCATATACGTTCTTTTTATCTTTGCATAGACCCTTTTATCTTGAATAATGATGTCATCATATTTTTTAACAAATCTTTTATAATCATCTTTTTCCTTTAAAGGCGGTCCTCTCCACATTATAGTTTTAGACAATTTCTCATTTTTTATTTCAAAATACATAATAGAATTATTCAAATCTTTATTAAAGTACCAATCACTCTTTACTACATTAAAATTATTAACTTTTAACGTATTTAATAATTTATCATAAACCTGCATAAATCTTGTACCCATAATATCTTTTTTGTTTTTATAAGTATAAACATCAATAATTACAAAATAATTTTTTGAGGCTTTTTTAAGTATTTTTAATTCTTTTATATCAAGAGATTTAACTGTAAAAAAATCTTCAGATGGATTATTCATAAAATCCTTTGCACACTTAATAAATTTTTCATATTTCTCTTTTGATACAGCGGCAGAAGCATTTCTATTTTTTTGCACTGGATCAACAATAATCAACGGTGACTGTAATTTCGATTTGTTCAACTCACGTAATGGATCTCTCAAATGTTTTTCTGGATCTATTATTGTAATATCTTTCCAGTTTGACACAGCTCTAAGAGCAGCTAAGAATGAACCATAATAAATAACCAAAATATCAATAACATGACCGCTAAGTCCTTTTATATAGCTTTCGGCACCATAAACACCTACAGCTTTACAGAACTGCTTTAACAATCTGATTTCTTCTCTTAATTTTTCATTTTTTTTTATTCTTTCTTTTACCCATTCTACATGTAAAGGGCTCATATCAGTTACATTTAATGCTTTCTTATAATCAGTAACAAAAAGTACGGGCACTATTTCAAAATTTAATTTTCCATTTCTTAACTGAAAATAATCTCTGCTTCCATGTACTCTTTCAGATTTTTTTGGTAGAACTGATTCGAGAATATCAGATATATTTTTCTCCTTATATGAATAGTCAAATCTTACAAAGACGTCTATATCGTAATCATTTTTTAGAAATGTGTCCTTTGCTATGCTCCCACCCAGAATAGCGGTTGCCTTAATCTTTTTTTCATTAAATTTATTGTTCAGTGATTGTACAAATAGTTCTGCTTCTTTAATTACTTTTTTATTTGGATTGATTTTCTTTAATACACTACGTATAATAGTATCCATAATTTTTTTATCATTCATAATTAGGAGTTATATCTTTGTATTTTTAATACTTTCTTTAATTAAACTTAGGAAATATTTATATATTATTAGTTATCTCTATAAATTTAATTATTTAAAGTAATTTATCTAAAGTAATTAGAAAAAATTATTAATATTCAAAAACAGGTCAAAAAATCGTATTAATAAAAAAATTATTAAAAGAAAATATAAATACATTATTAGTTAGAAGAAACTTATTAAAAAAATAATTAAACAAAAAAATAATTTATTCTGAGGAGGCTGTTGTTAAAATGAAAAAAATCCACACTAGAAGAAAAAGAAAACATGGTTTAAGCACTAAGAAGAGACATTATCGTTATTTTCATGCAACTATTAGAAAGAAAAGACCGAGGACGTTTTTTAGCGAAGAACAAGCACATAACTGGGCAAAAAATATTGGATTAGAAAAAGATAAATACGAAGTTTTATTAACGAAACATAATAGAAAATTCAAGATAGTAACAAAATAAAAAATAATAAAAAAAGCAAATTAGCTTACAACAGTTCCTTTGAATTTTTTATTTTTCAAGATGTTATTTAAATTATATAAATCTCTACCATTTATTACAATTAATTTCAATCCTATTTTTTTGGCAAGACTTACTGCTCTCGGATCAAATGGTTTATGTAGTCCTGCTTCCCATTTCTTGCCTTGTATTTTTTCAAGCTGATCCCAACTTAGTCTTTCATATTTTTTTGCTTTTCCTAAGATTGGATCCTTATCATAAATATAATTAATATCACTCAAATTAATTATTTTTCTTACCTTATACGTTTTAGCAAAAAGAACTGCATCATAATCTGTACTGCATCCTGGTTTCCACCCTGATGCTACAAGAATTTTATTAAATTCATATTTTTTAGTCGGATTATTCACGATATTATCAACATTATTTTTAAATATGAGAGCAATGAAATATGCATTGAGCTTTGTTATCTCAATTCCTAACAAGTCTGCTTCCTCATTATTTAATTTTCTTATTTTCATCGCAGAATTGACATAATGTCTACAGATACTCCCCCCACCAGTTACAATAATAAATCTATACTTTTTCAGATTTTTTAAAATATATCTCCTGAATCTTGTTAGAAAAGTCACATCAATACCTTTTGGTATAATAAGAGATCCGCCTAAGCTAAGTATTATTGTCTTTTTCATTTAATTAAATGGGTGCTTATAAATAAACTGTTTATTCACCTTATTATGTTTATTTATTTTATTATAAGATGCAAAAAAAATGTAAAAATAGTAATCACAAGAATAATCAAACTAATTTAAAAATTTATCCTAAATAGCTCATATCTTTTTGTTCCTTATATTCTTTCATCTTATTGGTTTGCTGCATAATTCCTTTAATTTTTTTCTCAAAATCCTCTGCTTGTTTAATTAATGGCTCATAATCTACTTTCAGTCCTATATATTTATCCAGAGTTTCAATAATTTTAGCTGCTGCCTTGCTATCTGGTAACTGAGAATGTGTTTCAGCAAAAAAACATGTGACATTATTAAATTTTAACAAAATTGCAGCAGTGACTCCCATAATAATGCTCTCATTTATTGGCTCCCCACCCAATTCCTCTAGTTTTGGTTTCCCAAACCAAAAGATTTTGCCATCTTCATCTTTATCTCCTGTTGGACTTGCTACGCCCTCTATACAAATTATCTCCTTTGCTTCAAGGGTTTTTGCCATATGAACTATTTGCTCAGATATCTGCCACTCGAATCCAGATACATTGAGAATTGTGTGCAGTATTATAAGATTATATTCTTGTGAATAAAAAATAGCCATTGGTTTCACTAATTTTCCTTTATGAATTGCAACAGTTACTGGAAGCTCATCATATTCAAACTCTCCAATTAATTCGGCTTTCAAATGATCTATTAAGAATTCAGTAGCAATAGTTCCTACAAGACCAAAACCCGGAAAACCTTGAATAATTAAAGGATGAACAGGTCTTTTTTTTAATAAAATCTTCATAAAACACCTCTTTTCTTAAAAAAAATTAATTTGGAAAATTTAATCTTTAGCTATTGAGCAAAATTATATAAATTTTATATTATGAATTTATATTATGATGTAAAAATAGTGGTAATAAAAATCATTATTTGAAATTATAATTACTTATATTTATAAATTTTGTTTTATTTTTTACTAATCTTTTTAATGCCATTCATATAAGGAACAAGTGCCGATGGTATACGCAACTCGCCATCTTCTGTTTGATAATTTTCAATTATGGCTATTAAGACTCTTGAAGTTGCTATTACTGTATTATTCAAAGTGTGAACATAATAATTACCCACTTTACCTTTTGATCTTATATTAAGCCTTCTTGCTTGTGCATCTGTTAAGTTACTGCAAGAACCAATCTCAAAATAAGTCTTCAGTTTAGGTGACCATGCCTCAACATCTACACTCTTAGCCTTTAAATCTCCCAGATCTCCCGAGCAAATCTCTAATATGCGAACAGGTATTTCCAATTTCTTAAACAATTCCTTTGATAAACTGATCATTTCATTAAAATAGTTTTGAGAATCTTCAGGTTTACATAAAATTACCATTTCTTGTTTATTAAATTGATGAGTACGAAATAATCCTCTTTGATCAATACCGTGACTTCCAACTTCTTTTCTAAAACACATACTGTAAGATGTTATTTTGATTGGTAAATCTTTTTCATTTATGAGCTGATCTTTAAAACAACCAACAATTGGGTGTTCACTTGTTGCAATTAGTGTAAGATCTTCTCCCTCTATAAAATACGACATTTGCTCAATATCAACACTAGAAAAAACTCCACTTAAAACATCCTTTCTTATCAATAAAGGAGGTTCAACATATGTATAACCTTTACCTATCATAAAATCTCGTGCAAAATTGATTAGGGCCATATTTAATTGTGCGAGTTTACCTTTCAAAAAATAAAATCCATTACCTGATATTCTTGCTGAACTTTCAAAATCAGCTAAGCCTAATTCTGTTATTAATTCTGCATGATTTTTTATTTTAAATTTTGGATTTACTGGCTCTCCAATTTTTTCAATTTCAATATTGTCTTTACTGTTCCTTCCTATTGGCACTGATTTATCAATAATATTTGGAATAACGAGAAGTAGTTCATTAATCCTATTTTTTATTTTATCCATATCTTTTTCAATTTGTGATATTTTATCTGGTATGTTTTTTGCTTTCTTTAACAATTGAGAAACATCCTTTTTGTTTTTTTTGAATTCAGAAATTTGAATTGACAGCGTATTCCTTTCGTTTCTCATAGATTCTGATTCTTGAATTAATATTCTCAATTTTTTGTCAAGAAAAATCACTTCATCAACAAATTTTATTTTTTCTTCTTGGAATTTTTTCTTTAAGTTTTCTTTAATTAACTCAGGATTATTTCTGAATAATTTTATGTCTAACATATTATTTTACTAAATATTGCTCTATATATAAAATTTTCGTAAGAAAATAATAAAAAATAAAAAAATATTAATAGTAATAAAAAACTATTTTTCTTTTTTATCTTTTACATGTTTTTCCTTTACAGGTTCTTCTGCCCATTCTTCTTTTCCAAGATATGGTTGTCTCATTGTAAGACCAAATTTTGGATTGTTAATATCCTTATATGAGATTGCAATAATTCTTGCTTTGCATTTATCATTTACTTTCAATGATCTTTTTGTATCTTTGCCTAAGAGAACTTTATCTTTACTAAAGGATACAAAATCATTCATTGTTTGACTTATGTGTATCATTCCATCAATTGGTCCTATATTGATAAATGCACCAAAATCTGCTATATCTTTTATCTTACCCCAGACAACTTCTTGGAGTTTTGGATTATAAGTTAAGAGAGTGAATTTTGTTTTATAATAGCTGGCTCCATCACCCGGAATTATTATTCCATCTTCCACCTGGTCAATTCCTGCCACATCAATTACAATTCCTATATCCTTTGAAATATAACCACCATACTTTCTTTTTATCTCTTCGATTAACGCTGTATTAACATCCTGACCAAAAAGATGTGGACTCACCCGTATATGATCTTGCACTGTTGTTTTATAAAACATTATTTCACCTTTAATAATAGAGATTTCCTCTTATTTATTAATTTTATATATTCTATTTATAATTTTTCTACTTATAATTTTGATATATCATCCAAACAAAATATATTATCAAACAAAATCAAGATATTTTTTTCGTTTTAGTGTTATAACTCGTATTTTCTTTTGTTTTAATTTCTTTTTTAATTCAATATCTTGTGTGCACACAATATCTGTTTCAATACTATTTTCAATAATAGCTTCATCCACTGTTAGATTAAGGGAATTGGGAAGTGTTTTTAAGTTTTTTTGTTTTATTAGCATTAATGCTATTTTTGCCGCTTTTTTATATTTATTTCTTTCTTTTTCTATAATATTATTTAATTCATTAAATGTTGATTGGTACAAAAAAATATCAAAATTTTCATTAATAATTCTCTTAAGCTCGCTGAAAATATCTACATTAAATTCTGAAGGAATCAATAAAAAATTTGTGTCTAATATCACCCTAATCAAATAGCATTACCCCCGTCATAAAAGAGAAAAGAATGATGTATTATTAAAATTTATTGATTTTATAAACAGATTTAATAATAATATAATGATAAATATATTAATAAATTAATAAATATATTATAATTTTATATTAATTTATATAATTTTTACAATCAAAATCTATTCATTTTAGCATTTTTGCCTAGTTCTTCTTCAATTCTTAAAAGCTGATTATATTTTGCGGTGCGTTCTCCTCTGCAAGGAGCTCCTAATTTTATTTGCCCGCAATTTAGAGCTACAGAGAGATCTGCAATAAATGAATCCTCTGTCTCACCGCTTCTATGACTAACCATAACCTTCCATTTATTTGATTGTGCAATCCTTGCAGCATTAAAAGCCTCACTAAGTGAACCTATTTGATTTACCTTTAATAATAATGTATTACAGAGTTTTTTTGAAATTGCGGTGCTGATTTTTTCTGGATTTGTAACTAATAAATCATCTCCAACTATCTGAAATTTTTTATTTCTTGAAAAAAAATTAGCGAAGGACTCATAATCTTCTTGCTCAAAAGGGTCCTCTATCGAAATAATATCATAGTTTTTCTTTAAACTTTCATAATAAGCAATTATTTCGTTTCCATTTTTTTGTAAATCTTTTATTGGATAATAAACATTATTTTTGTAGTATTCAGATGCAGCACAATCTATTGCAATTTTAATTTTTCCTTTGTATCCAGCACTTTTAATTGATTCTGTTAAAAGATCTAATGCTTCTTCTGGATTCTTTAAAGGTGGAGCAAAGCCCCCCTCATCACCTACATTTGAAGCAGTCTTTCCATATTTTTGTATAATTGTATTTTTTAATATATGATATGTTTCCACTATTTGCCTTGTTGCTTCATCAAAACTTCTTGCTTTAATAGGTACAATCATAAACTCTTGCAACATTAAATCACTACCTGCGTGTTTTCCCCCATTTATGACATTCGCAAATGGAATGGGAAGCAAAAAATTTCTTTCATTATACTCCTTATTATAAATACAACTATTATTATACAAATTATTAAGGTATTTGTATAGGGGGATGCCAAGACTATTTGCAGCACAACGAGAGGCTGCGAGACTAACGCCCAAAATCGCGTTTGCACCTATTCTGGACTTATTTTTTGTACCATCAACATTTATTAAATAATCATCAATTAATTTTTGATTAACTAACTCAACTCCCAACAATTTACCTGAAAGAACATCATTAACATTATTAACTGCATTAATTACTGATTTACCACCATAATCCTTTTTACCATCTCTCAACTCAATAGCTTCAAATTTTCCAGTACTTGCTCCACTTGGAACTATAGCTCTCCCCATTGAGAGATCACTAAAAACATCCACCTCAATTGTTGGATTTCCACGACTATCTAAAACCTGTCTTGCATTTATCTTTGTTATCAAAATTGACTTTAACATATCCATTTTAGAAGATGAGTGTCAAGTAATTTAAATAGTTTTTTCTATATTTATGTGTAGTAACCAAAGCAATAAATTAGAAAATATAAATAAATTATAAAATATAGTTAGATACAAATATAGTTAGATACAAGTTTATTGCCAGATACAAATTAAAGACATAAGCTTTATAAATGCATCAAATTTTCTTTTTTTATGGAAGGAACAATTGTGAATTTTAGGATGAATAGGCATAGCACATATGGAAATCATATGGTTGTAGTCGTAAATACCGTTGATAGTAAAGAGAAAGCAACTAAATTGATTGGTAAAACTGTGAAATTTAACACAGGTAAAAAAGATATTACAGGAAAAATATCAGGTACTCACGGAAATAAAGGTGCTGTTAGAGTTATTTTTGAAACAGGTATGCCAGGACAAGCAGTTGGAAAGAAAGTTAAGATTGAATGATTTGTTATAATTTGCTAAGTTTTAAAAGGTAATTAATAATTCTAAGGTTTCTAATGGATAATTTAATTCAAATTATAGATACACATAAAAATTTTCTGATTACTAAGAACGAATCACCGGGTATTATTAATAGACTATTAATAAATTCTATACTTAGATTAGTTAATATAAAAAAAGATATTGAGAAGATCACATATATTCTCGACAATATTTCTATTAATTTTGCGGGTCATAAAAGAATAGAACTGTCTTTAATTCCACAATATGTAAATTTATATTATAAAAAGAAAAAAACACTTGATGAGATAATTCAAGACAAAATCTATGAACAAAACATAGGATACCAGCTAATAAAAGCATGGAAAAATAGAAATGAGTTATTACGACAAGGAATCGAAGACTTTTTAGAGGGTTATTTGCCTGGAGCATTTACCAAAAGGGACCTTGTAATATTTGCAAAATATATTAATAGAAAGCCTGAAGAATTTGTTTACAAAAACGCATTGATAGTCTCACCAATAGTTGCATTAGTAAATTATTATTTAATTGATAATGCAAGCAAAACTGTGAATTTTTTATCTACAAACTCTGATGATATATTAAAATTTGGTATAAATATAATTTCAAAATGCCTAATCACAGATGTGGTTCCTGGGAGTATAAAATTAGGTTATATATTACAAAATAATTCAATAGAAATTAGGGAATCCATCCGAAACGGAGCAGATAATTTTGCTGAATTCTTAAAAAATGCAGCACCATATTATGCTAATATAACTGCTGGTTGGAATAGTATATTACGAGGTGGAATACTTTATATTTCAAAAGAAAAAAAGATTATTATTGATAACATCGGCCAGATGGCAATCATTATTAACTCAACATCTTATTGGAAACAACGAAAACTAATATGGAATGGAATAAAAAAAATAAAAAAAAAAATTAATGAAAGATTTCTTGATTTTTGTATAAACACATATTGTATGTATACTAGTATATATGAAAGAATAAATTATAAAAGAAGGAATTACAACACATAGATTTACAAAATATAAAATAAATAAGATCAATATTTTTAATTAACTCTAATAACCTTTAAATGCACCAATAATTAAGAAGATTCCTGCTGCAGTAAATAATACTTCTGTTAAACTATTAACAAAGGCAGGCAGATTCCAGTTAAGAACATTCATTGCAACTAATAAAGGTATTAATCCAAAAATGAAGACAAGGATACCAATAATGATAGTAATTATCATTATACCTCGTCCCATTCCCATTGCCTCTTTTGAAGCATCGATAAACAAGACGATTCCACCAATTAATGCAAGAATCCAAAGAATGATACTCGGTAATGTTGGTAAGGTAAATTTTATAATGCCCGCACCATTTAATAAAGGTAATAATCCAAATACGAGAAATATTAAACCGAGAAAAAAACTAAAATATTTTCTGCCATTTCCCATTTGAGCTTTTTTATTCATAAAAAAGATTTTAATTAATGAGATATATAAATATTTTGTTTTTATTTTTTACAGTAACTATTAAAGATGAAAAAATTTATAAATAGAAAATAAAATAGAGAACAATTATTAAACAGGTTTTTTTAATAAACATACAAGTTTAGTTAAATAGTTTTTATTTAATAATTTAATAAATTGTTATTTTATATTATGTTTATGTGAGGTGATTTTATGAAAAATAAAATAATTTTATTTATTCTGTTTGTGATTTTAATTTCTTTATTCCACGCACAACAAGTAAATGCAGAACCAAACAGTTTTTCAATACTCGGTCCTATCGTGGACATATTAAATGATTTATCAGGAATTATTGTTGGAAATAATACAAAAACAGGAATAGAGGGTGTGGTTCCACCTGACAAGTTATGGTTGGTTGTTTTAGGAACTGCTTTTATGCTGTCAGCAATTTTATTTGCGGTATTAAACAGAATAAAACTATTTGATAATCTCAAAGGAGCAAAAATAATCATTGCATTAGGACTTGCATTTATGACTGTTGCGTTGTCACCTCTATGTGCATATGTGGCGACAATAGGGGTTGCTGCCTTATCTTTTGTTATGGTTGCTGCATTAATATTTTTAGCTATTATGACATTTAGAGCATTTGGACAAGGTAATAGAGCTATGGCTGCTGAGGGTGAAAGGCTTCAAAAAGAGTTATTGACAGAAAGAAAAGGAAGAATAGAAGCACAAAAAGATGAAAAAAATGCCCGTCAAGATCTCGAGATTATGAATAAAGAAATTATGAGAGAAAATCAAGGAATTACAGAGGCAGAAAATATTATTAATGGTGTTCGATCAGGAACAATGAATATTCAACAAAAAATGCAACAAATGTCCCAATTAATAAGCCAGCTAGGAAGAATATCTCGAGATTCTCCTGAAGCAATGAGAATAAAACAAAGTTTATTGAATGAATATAAAGCATTGCTTCCCTCAGTAAATGATGAAACAAAATATACTAAAAGATTAGAACAAGCAGTGCGTAATTTAAGAGAAATGGAAAAGGCAGAATTAAAGGAGTTCGCTAGATACAGAAATGCTAAAGATATATTTAATCATATTAGTGAAAGAATAAAGCAAAATAGTGGTGGTTCAATCAAAGGAATATTAACTACAAAATTTGATGCTATGAAACCACAAATTGATAGAATATCAAACCAAATATTTAGACTATTACAAGATAAAGAAAAGAATGCGGCTGCAGTTGATCAATTGATACAAGATGTTGCTAAAGAGGAAGAGAATTTTACTAATATTATTACAGACACTATTCAATCACTTGAACAAAATAATATAAACGATGCATTGGGTAATGCAACAAAAGCAATGAATCTTAACAGAGATATTTCAATTAAAATACAAAAAGTATCAAAAGATTTTATGGGTATAACTAGAGATAGCAGAACAATGACATCATTAATTGCGGAATTAAACAGAATTATTAATACTGATCTCAGAAAAATATAATAAAATCCGGCTCTATAATATTACACTTTAATATATTTTTTAATATTATTTCCTTTTTTTAATATTTTTTAATTTCTCATACCTTTATTACTTTGTTTTTTATAACAAAATATTTAAGCAATGCTAAAAATTTTAAGTATTATTAAATTATAATATTTTTGATTTTTGCTTAAATATTTCAAATTTTTTTTCATTTAAAATATATTATAAATGCTTAAATATTTTAAGTGATGTTTTTTGATGATTTTTAGTACTCTGAAATATATATTATATAAAACATAATTTCTCACATATAATATTGAAAAGATTAATAAAAAATATATTAGAAAAAATAATCACACAACACACATAACAATACAGATATCATATAAGATTTGTGCCAAGAATGTTTTCATCCAGTCACCTAATTGCGATATATTTTATAGGTATATTTATTCTAAAAATCTATCTAATTGATTATAAAAAAAATCTCAAAAGAATTTGTTATTTATTATGATATGTATTATGTTATGTATTTCATATCATATATGTTATATACTTGACTTTGGTATTTTCAGAACATCATACATTTTTCAATATTCCTTAGAAGTGTATAATAATTATAATTATATATCTATATTGTGTTAAATACCAGCTTTAATGTTGAATAGGAAATATTTATAATATTACGTTTTTAGATTTTATCAAAAAACAAAAAATTTGATTATTATGTCTTTCTTGATTATAATTATCTAAAAATGCATTGTTAAGAACAAGTTCGGGGGTTAATATTTAAATTCATCATAAACTAGTTTAAAACAACCGAAAATATATGAAAATAACTAATATTCAGACATTTAGGCACAAATTTTATATACTAAGGGAGCCCTTTGTATCTAAAATATGATTAAAGCCGCACTATATATTAGAGTTTCTACAGAAGAACAGGCTAAACAAGGAGTATCCTTATCAGCCCAAGAAGAAGCTTTGAGGAATTACTGTAAAACATATTCTTATGAAGTTTACCAAGTCTATAAAGATGAAGGAAAAAGTGCAAAAGATATCAAACATAGACCTGCAATGATTCAATTGCTAAAAGATGCAGAGTTGAAAAAGTTTGATATAATACTTATCTACAAACTAGATAGATTCTCAAGAAGCCTTAAAGATCTAATATTAACAATTGAAAAACTCAAAAAATGGGGTATTGACTTTATATCATTACAAGACAGAATAGAAACAACATCTGCCTCTGGAAAGTTAATGTTTCATATTATATCTTCTTTTGCTGAATTCGAAAGAGATATTATCGGAGAAAGAACTAAGTTTGGTATGGAAGAAAAAGCAAGGAGAGGTGCAATCATTAATAGAGCCCCGGTGGGTTATAAAATTAACGACAAGAAATTAGTTATTGATGAAGAAGGAAAAGCAAAAGTACAAGAAATCTTCAATTATTACTTAAATAATGATATAAGCCTAACACAACTAGCAAAAAAATACGGATTTACAGTAAGGGGAATAAAAAAACTGTTAAAAAACAAAACATATACAGGCATAATACAATACGGTAAAAAAAGTCACAAAGGACTACATGAACCAATTATTACAGAAGAGTTATTTGATAAAGTCCAAAATAAACTATCAGATAATAATAAATATAAATATAGCAAAAATAAGGTTACAAGCCAATCATAAACATTTTAGTTTATAATCTCAATACGCATAACTTAATAACCAATATAGTTTTATAATTATAGTTTATAATATTTTAACTATATGAGTATAATTTAATATCGTTTAGAGGAAAATAATTCATAGATAATTCAGAGAAAGACTATAATCATTTACTTATGTTTTTTATTAATATTCCTCTTTTTTATGTGTTTTTTAAAACCATAAAAATAGTTACTAAAGGCACCATACAACTTTTTTAGTTCATATTGACCAAGCTTAGTTAATTTATAATATTTTTTTCTTCCATCTCGTTTCATTATCAATAATTTTAGCTTCTTTAAACGTTTTAGTGTTGGATATATTGTACCAGGAGTTAATCTTGATCCTTTTCTTATACCTATCAGAGTGGCAAGCTCGTCGCCAGAAAGATTTTTTTTATTTAATTCATGCAAGATTAAAAAAGATAGAAATCCTTTGAATTCTATGATCGTTTTTTTAGCCATTTTTATTAAATTTATGGTTAAACTTTATAAATTTTTTGAAAAAATTCAAATAGTAAATATTTTATTTTTTGCTTAAAATTTTTAATCAATTAATATATTAAAAATACAGTCACATATTTGATAATCAATATATCTATTAATCAATATATTGATTATACAATAAATTATTAATAAAAAATTATAAAATTCACATAAATCATTATAAAAATCATTATAAATAGCAAGAATTATGATAAAAAATTAATAATCAGAATACATAGTTAAATAAGTAATAACAAATCAAAAAAATAATCAGAAAAGTGAGAGTTAGAATCTAATTCAAAAAATAAGATAAAATTAATTAATTAATTAAAAAAAAACATTATAAAAAATAAAGCATTAACTCAATTAAAAGTTAAACTAGAAGTTAGAAAAAATATAAAAAAGTAATATAATAATAGAAATATATAAACAAAAATAAGTATTTATATTAATATAAATGATTCAGGCAATTAAAAAGGATTTTTAAAAACAATTAAGAAGATGAATTTAAAAAGTGAGAGTTAAATTATAAATCAAAAGGTATAACATAAAAGCATTAAGTTATTTAAATACTTGAAGAGAATTATGAAATTATTTCAATAATTGTTTTGTTAATGAATCATTTAATTTTAGAAAATTTTTTTTTGCCTGTAGATCTTTAAACTTTTGATCGAGAAACAAGTATACCTTGTTGTCAAGCGATTTTTGTTTTAAAATAGGTATTCCTTTTTCCTTTAAGTCATCGATGAATTCAGTAACTACCTTTTCTGATAATCTTAATTTTTTTGCAAGCTCTTCGATAGTAAGCAGAAATTCAGAAGTATATAAGCTTAGAAGTATTCTTCTTTCAATATTTGATAAAGCCATGTCCAAACCAGAAAAATGTGTATTCCCCAAAATTAATGAATGTTCTTCTTGAGTATCCTTAATCTTTTCTAATAAACTTAAAATTTCTTTAATTTCTTCATCATGCTGGTTTATGACATCTCTGTGGTCATCAAGCTCTTCTGTCATAAGATCAATGTCCTTTTTTACTGATGAGAATGCATTTCTAATTCTTTCATCAATATCATCGATTTTTTTAGTAAGATTTCTATTATTAAATATCAACATTTACACCCCAATAGAAGAAATCCTTAAGTGCTTAAATAATTTTTGGTGAAAGTTATGTATTATGTCTAATTTAGATTGAAGTAGAAAGAAAGAAAAATTTTCAAGCATAATTAAAGAATATTCAACGATGATATTCTATAAAGTGCATAACTACACCTATTTACTAGTACAACTCTAATGTCGGTCATTATTTTATTGAAGAAATTAGAATAAGTGATTTAGAGAAAAAAACAAATGAAATACGATGGAGAGCTAAAAAATTTTGTATCAAATAGACCCTCATAGCAATAAACTGATTATAAACCTATTATAGCAACAAAATTGACTTTTGGAAGATTTTAAGCTTATTGATAAAACAGATGATAAAGCATTGATAGATGCTGTCAAGACATTAAGCAAGTACTTTGACGAAACAGAATTGACAAAGACTGCGAGAAGCAGTGGAGTACTCGAGTCAATAAAAGAAAAATTTCAAAAAAAATAATTTTTTCTTTTATTATTTCAACCTTATAGCATCTAAATCTCGAGGAGCAAGTGTCTCTATTCTAAATTGTTTATGTATAGAACTAGCCAGGTCAAGGCATCTAGAATTCTCTCCGTGGTTAATAATTATTTTTTTAGGTCGAGGATTTGCTCTACTTATAAAATTAATTAATTCTCTCCTATCACTATGACCTGTGATCTCTATATTTGATATCTCCATTTTTAGCTTGAGAATTTCGGGATTTGCTGTTCCATTATTGAACATGAACTCCCTTTCTCCACGTTGTATCCTCTTACCAAGAGAACCTTCTCCTTGATAACATGTAAAGATAAGCATATTCTTTGGATTTTCACCCAACTGTTTTAAGTATTCGACACTCGGACCACCTACTAACATACCTGATGTTGCAAGAATGATACAAGGTCCTTCCTCTTCGATTACATCTTTTCTTTCCTTTGCACTTCCAATCCTCTTAATATATTTTGCTAAGAAAGGATTATTATCTTTATTAAAAATTAGTTGTCTGACAGTATTATTAAAAAATTCAGGATATGCTGTATGTATTGCTGTAATATCCCAAACCATTCCATCAATATAAACCGGAACTTCAGTGATCATTTTCTCCCGTATTAATCTATCAATAAGTACAATTATTTCTTGTGCCCTTCCAGATCCAAGCACAGGTAATAATACTTTTCCACGACCATTAATTGTATCAGTTATCATTTTGCTAAATTTTTCATCTTCATCACGAGGATTTGCCTTGATATTATCTTTGCCACCATAAGTTGACTCAACAATTAATGTTTCAAGTCTGGGAAAATTAGTCGCTGCCGCACCTAATAATGAGGTTTTTGCAAATTTCATATCACTAGTATAAAGAATATTATGTAATCCGTTACCTATGTGCAAGTGTATCATCGCACTTCCTAAAATATGACCAGAATCATAAAGTGTTATTCTAACATCGGGAGTTATATCAGTTACTTCTTCAAATTCAAGAGTGATTGTGTGTTTTACACATTCCTTTATTTCTTCGCTTGTATATATTGGATCTAATCCATCATCTCTCTGAATTTTAATAAAATCTAACTGAAGTAATGACATCATGTCTCTTGTCGGAGCTGTACAGTATACTGGTCCCCTATAACCATATTTGAATAAGTATGGAAGTAAACCACAATGATCCATGTGTGCATGGCTAATTATGACAGCGTCTAATTCTTTTATATTAAATTCTGGAGCTTCAAGATATGGATACATTTGATTTGAGTCAGCGACATTAATCCCACAATCTAGTAGTATTCTTGATTCTGGTGTTTGCAAGAATAAACAACTTCTTCCGACTTCTCTTGCTCCTCCCAAGAACGTAAGCCTGACCCATTCCTCTTTTTTCTGCCTTAACCATCCATTATATATCCTTTCTCCTGTTTTATTTAGAAATTTTCTTCTATAATCATTATTCTGATAAAGAACTGCACGGATGTTTTCAATAATCTGACTTCTTATAGTTGGCGTTCTTCTGATTATTGGAACCCAGAATGTTTTTTCTCTAATATTTTGTATTAGTTCACCTCCTTTTCCTATTACGTTACCTGGTTTTTCTGCCTCTATAATAACTATAGAACGCTGAGGATCAAAGATTATGTTGTCAACACTTATATCATCTGTAAGTACTTTTTTAATTACCTTTTGAGCTTTTTCAATATCCATACAAATACTTGGATCTGGTCTTAACTCAATTCTTTTTTTTATTTTGTCAACTATTGATTTGATTATTCCTCTATTATCTAAGAAAAAATCCTTATCCTTCGTATAAAGAACAATATTTGCTCCTTCGAATACAGCATCACTAATCTTTCCTTCTGGAATATCTTTTAATATTTCTTTTATAATTTCACTTACCAAAAAAATCCACCTTTTTATATTTCCTATTTTTTATATTTTTTATATACGTTGTATATTCAGAAAAAAATTTCTCAAGAAAAATAAAAATTTTAGTTGAATGCTGGTATGTTTTTATCTATCACTCTTTTAACTCCTTTATCATTAATAACGACTACAGTATATCCGCTCCCAGAAGCACTATCTCTTGATAATGAAGACTTTAATGCCTTTATTACAAGATCCTGCGCTCTTTCTGTTGTTATATTTTTATCATAAGCACTTTCTAAAACTCCATAGGCCATCATACTTCCGCTTCCGCTACTTACAAAATCCTCTATCTCACTAATAGAGCCGTCTGGATATATTTCATATAAATGATTTCCATTATTGTCGTTTCCTGCCAACAAAAAATGTACTACTCCAGGTATAGCACTGAAGTTTCTAATTGTATTATAGACCATACCAGCTAATAGATTTGCTGCTTCTTTTACAGTATTAATCCTATTATACCTTACTGCTTTGAGATTTAATTCTGCTCTTAAGAATTTTACGACCAATTGTATATCACTAACGCTTCCAGCTGTTGTTACAGCAATTCTATCATTTATATCTACAATTTTAGAGATGTTTCTGTTTGCAATAAAATTTCCGGCTGTTGCTCTTTTATCTGCTGCAAGAACTATACCATCTTTGCACACAACCCCTATCGTAGTAGTACCAGTCTTTAAGTTATTATCCATAGTTTCTCACCTAAATACTAGAATTAATCTTTTTATTATTGAAACATAATGTTATTTATAAAGGTTGTGTTTTTTAGTTTAAGTTAGTGTGTGTGTTGTAGTAAAACAATAACGAAAAAAATGTTTTATGTGGCGTTAATTTTTTGATAATATAAGGAAATATGAAATATATAGTATATAGAAATAACAAACAGATACCAACAAGCAAATAATTCTAAACAGTATCTAACTATAAACAATAATTATCAACAGACTCTACTACATTTACTCCAACAAGTATGCCACCCATCATTACAGTCACTGACAGGACCATAATTGAAATCTCCATAATTAATGTCTGCAGCTGGCTCGCCATTTGGTACTGTACAATCATCATAATTAATACAACATCTTCCACCATATAATGCACAAGTCAATAAGGGAACATTATTATTTTGTAATGTTCCAATAAGAGTTCCGGATATTGTATGTGGATTCCCCATAGGTGCCCTATTGTAAGTTATAATAATGTTTAATTTCTTTTTTTCTCTATCTGATAATATATCATTCTGATTAAACTCACACCTAATTGGATAAATGCGACCATTAGGGATAACTCCTAATGAACACGGCGCAATAGGTATTAATGGAACTTCTTTATCGCCAAGTGTGAATTCAATATTTGAAACAACGATATCTTTTCCAAAATTATTTCTTACTTGAATTATTACTCCATTATTATAGATACCAAAGTCTTCACACTTCAATTCATCACCCATATCACAATTATCACTAATGAAATTATTTGGATTCATTAATCCAAAATAAACAATAACTCCAATCATAATTAGGATTATCATCAAAGCCCATCCATAGGTTACCAGAAATTCCAATGCTACTTGTGATTTTTTCATTATTTTTTTATTATAAGTTATTTTATATTTTATTTGATTAATGTTTTTATTTGATTAATTAACACACTGCACACTTATTTTTATTAGGCAGGCAAAATGCCTTCCCATTCGGAGTGAACACATCACAATCATTTATAGTGAGTAAATTAGAGCCTTCTGCGTGGTCACCCGGACCATATTTTTCGCAGGTTGTTTGATCTGAAAATTGACAACAAATTCCAGTGTAATCATCTGCACATTTTCTTTCAGACTCACATATTCCACAAACATTGAAACATTTTTCGAGACCCTCAATCTCCACACAGTAATCATTCCCTTTTTCATTAAGCCCATATGAATCTAGGCCTAAAGCTTTACCGCTAGAGCAAGTATAAAGAGCGCAACATCCTCCTAATGCAGTGCACGAAATCTTTGAACAGCTATAGATATCAGTGCATGTCTCAATCATATTTCCTCCGCTAATGCATGAATCTGCAAAGCCATCATTATTTGAATCATGACATCGCAATTCTGTCTCATTATAACATGGCTCACAATTTTGAGAGCAACAATTTGCACATCCATCATCTGTAGGAGTTGATGTAAATCCACAGTAAGTAAATGAATTTACTCCGGAAGGACATGACGTTCTTGAGGAATATGTGCAACAATGCCCTGCATCACAAGTTGTTTGTGGTATTAAAACTAGTGCTGGTTTAGGATCAGTAATTATTGAACCTTCAATTATGTGAGGAATAGCGGATCCAGCATTGTTGTAAATAATTTCAACTTTTATTTTTTTTTTATTATCATCATTCGGTATTGGATTTACAAAATTACAATTTAAATCAGCAATTTTGCCGTTTTGAATTATAGTATTTGGAGTGCAGGATCCGAGAATTTGGCCTCTTTCTGTATTAATATATGTGACATTAGTGATATTAATTGTCTTACCAACATTATTGATTAATTTTAATGTTGCTCTTTCATTATAAACAACAAAGTCTGAGCATCCTAAATCACTTCCTGTTGAGCATGAATCACTTACAAAATTCGTTGGCTTAAAAAAACCAAAATAAGCAATTGCCCCAATCATAACAAGAATTAATATCACTGCCCACCCATATGTTGTAAGAAACTCTATTGCAACTTGACCTCTTTTCATCATAAACACACTCTTAGAGAAGTATGGTATACTATAATATATAAAGATTTCTATAAAAGTTTTCTATATTTTTTTTATACTATATAACTTTATAATTTTTTTATACTATTTTTTATACTATATAATAATAAATTAATATATATAATAGTTCCTAAAAAATAATAAAAAGAGAAAAAATTTAAAAAAATTTATTGCACTTTAGCAAATACATCGATTTCAGATGTTTTTGGATATGCAGATGAAATACTATCTTCTGCATAATTAATAAACATTGAATATCTCTTTTTTTCTCCAATAGCTCCTAAATTTACGGTCCCATCTACAAAGCAAACAATATCAATTTCTGATTGTGCGGGTATTGTTGGATTTGTAGCATCAAATTGGACAATTCCTCCACCTTGGACAAAATATAATCTTCCATCACAATTTTGACCGTTTTGATCACAACAATTTGAAGCAGTAGGATTTGTCGGAAGTTTGTACTGACCACCAATGGGATTTTGCACGTATAAAGCATTTTGACCATTTCTTAATCTAACTTGAAAATAATCTGTTGTACCATATCCTCCCGAAGTTGAATCTACGAATTTCTGTTGATTACAAAATAATGGTGATCCCGCAACACATCTTTCATTCTGAAAATTTTCTGGTCTTAAAACTCCGAAATACACTAAGGCACCTATCATTACTAATATTACTAAGAAAGCCCATCCATACGTTGTTAAGAATTCTAAAGCTGCTTGACCTCTTTTCATCATATTATAACACCTCTCAATCTTTTTTTAAAAAAAAAGTTAATACACACTTATAAATACTAATATATAAAGCTTTCCTTTTTTTATACACTTAGCTTTTTATACACTTAGCTAATATATAGCTATATCATCATTCCTGCAAATAAAGCAGTCAGCACTGAAGAAAAAATCAAGTATAGTAATATTGTAAAAAATAAAAAAAGAGGAATATACTTTATACCCCCTTTTATATCTCCTTTGTTAATAATACTAACTATCATTGAAGAAAATATTGATATTATGGATAGTGATATTATTGAAAATGTTTTAAAATTTGACATATCTTTTATAGTTATGTGTACATTAATTGGTAATTGCACAGTAGCAATACCACTGCTGCTTATTCTTGAACTAAACTTTACAATAATTCCTATGAGTTGATAGGAAAGTGCAAATAGAGCTGGAGCAATTACAATCACTATTGCCCCAATAAATATCATATAAGTTAGTGTTGACGTAGCCATTTCTTTTTTTAACTGATTTGCTCTCCTGATGTTTAAAATAACGTCATCAATAACATCAGCGATTCTTCCGCCTGACTCTGCCTCACCAACAATTAAATCCACGCTTCTATTTAATATTGGACTATCATATTTTCTAGAAAACTCGAGTAATGCTTCTCCCAAATCATTGCCAGTCATTACCTTTTTTGAAACGATAGCTATCTCTTTTGCTAAAATATCAAACTCTGGCTTTATTGCAGACCATAATGATTTATCAAAACTCATTCCACCTCTGAGATTCGTTGAAACTAATTGGAGATAATCGGGCAGTAATTCCTCAATTTTTTTTGTTCTGTTATAGATTCTAATATCTAAATAAAAGTATAAAGATAATATTATTATTATAGCAAAAACAATAAGAACGATAAACATAAAACTAAAGGTAATAAACAAAAACTTTATTGCACCCATCGAAATATTACCTATTGTTATCATTTCTTTGATATTAGGATATAAATAATAAAAATAGACCAATAAAGCTAATATTATATCAAAATAAAATAAAAATCCGAAGAATTTGTATGGAACATCTTGAATTCCTGCTTTTACAAAATGCTCCTTAATGTAAGGTCTTATTTTTTTAAATACGAATGCTTTTCCAAAATCCTCAAAGTATGGAAACTGTGACATTTTCTTTATAATTTTTCTTTATAATTTTTTGTTATAAATTCCTATATTAACCAATAATTTATTTAATTAATAATTAAAAATATTTTATATCACTAAAAATATTCTTATCACATATCATTATCACATATCATATTATTAATTATTAAATCACACATATTAATTATATATTAAATTAAATTATATATTAATATTATTAATTTTAATATTATTTTAATTATTATATAAATATAATATATCATATTATAAACATATAATATATCAATATATCATATAAAAATTATTATTTTCAACTGATTATATTTTGTATCAAAATTAAATTGTTTCAAAATTATAATAAAATTATAATAATAAAATAAACTTAATTAATACTTCAATAACATATGAAAATAAAAATTAAACAGCAATATTGGGTCTTATACCTTTAAACATTGTAATGAACATTATTTGTATTAATAATAAAAACAACATGATAATAATAAAAGTTGATGTTTTTAGAGCAAACATATCTGTCATTGATGCTACAATAATGAGCATAGTAATACCTAAAGATGGTACTACTACTGCAAACATCATATAAAACATAGTGAAAGAATTTAATTTTTTACCATATCTTTGAATTTCCAATAATTGGTCATTAGAAATTTCTTCCAGAACAGCTTCTAGTGTTTTTGAAACATCTATTCCAATCTTTAACGCATTACTAATCTGGAATAAAATTTTTTTGAATTTCTTACTAGGACTGTAAATCATTGCATTATCAAGTGCTTTTTCAATAGGAGTTCCTAGTTCAATTTCCCTAACAATTTCTTTAAAGTATTTTTTAGATATACCATAACTTTTTGATGCATCAATAAGTGCATTTATCAACGGTTTTCCTGAATTAAGTTTAACAAGAAGATATCTTCCGGCATATATTATTTCTCTATCAATTTCTTTTGCTCTTTTAGAAATCTTTGCATCCGCTGTTTTTATAAAGATAGCAAAAAAAACAATAAATAGGCATACAAACCCTAAAGGTACAAGAAGAATTGGTAATTTTTGTTTGCTAACTATCATAAATAAACCAACAGAAAGAATAAAGGCATACAACAATGAATTCTTCAAATGTTTTTTTACATACTCAACCGGCTTTTCTCTAATACCCGCAATCTTAAGATTTATTAACAAGTTCGGACTTGATTTAACTATTGCTTCTGCCCAAGATTCAATCAAACTCATGAATTCACCTAAAATATTTTTTTAATCTAATCTTAATGAACCAATATAGTATTTTGACATAACCATTCCAATTTCGTGAACATTTTCTATGCCTTTATTCACCATCCATTTTAGTATCTTCTGCTTTTGCAACAAATCATTTTCAATTTCTTGTTTTGTCATTCCAGTATAGAGCGTTAATCTTTCCATTACTGTTTCTGAATCATCAATTTTTTCAAGAACATCTTTTTGCACATTTAATTGCAAAAGAACCTTTGGATCACCCGCTGGCGTAATTTCCGCGACTTGTAATGTCCTTCGTTTTCCAGATCTTCTGTTTCTATTCTGAACAATAATCATTGAAAGAGATGAAATCATCGGCTTAGGAATATCGATGGGAGGATTAGTCAATCTAGTAACAACCTCATCTGCATTATTTGCGTGCAGAGTAGCATAAACACTATGACCTGTATGCATAGCCTCGAGAAGGACCTCTGCTTCTTTTTTTCGTCTGATTTCTCCAACTAGTATTCTGTCTGGCCTCATCCTCAAAGAATTAACTAACAAGTCAAGCATAGTAACTTCTCCTTTTCCTTCAGGATTTGGTAATCTTGACTCTAAAGGAACCCAATGAAGATTTTGAGGTAGAGTAAGCTCTCTTGTATCTTCAATACTAATAATTCTCTGGTTAGGAGGAAAAAAATTAGAAATAGCATTAAGCATGGATGTTTTTCCAGATGCAGTTCCTCCCGCAATTATTAGTGACAATTCGTTTTGTATTCCCAACCAAATTAGACTAGCTGCCTCATAAGAGATTGTACCCTCTTTAATAAATTTAGTAATTGTCCAAGGATCAATACTAAACTTTCTTATTGTTAGAGTATTACCTTTTGTCGATATTGGATAAAGTGTAGAATTAACTCTATCACCTGTCATTAAATGAGCATCCATTAAAGGATTTAGAATAGTAATCTCTTTACCAACATCTCTACCAATCATAGTAGCATAATGTCTGATTCTAGATTCAGAATAAATTCTAATATTAGTAATCAACCATCCGTGTTTTCTATGATAAACCCAAACAGGTTCTAAATGATTATTAATTACAATTTCTTCTAATTCAGGATCCCGCAGTAAAACCTCAATTCTTCCAAGACCAAGATTTTCTTCAATAATATAATTAATCAACATATTGGCTGTTTCATCATCTGTTGAAGGAAAATATTTTTTTATTAGGTTCCTAATTTCCTTTTGGAATTTATCTCTTATACTACCAACTTCTCCTTCTTCAGAAAGCTCAATATCCTCTAAATCCACCCTTGAAATGAATTCCTGTCTAATCTTTTCGAGAATAACCTTTGTTGTTTCACTAATATTTGAAATATTAATTAAATATTTTGGGGTTGATTCTTCCTCGACATAAAGAATTTTTACTTCAACAACAATATTATTTACATTAATTGTGTATTGGTCAAGAGTAATAGTTTTCATTTTAAAATATTATTTATTGTATGTATTTTATTTTTATTGTGCGTGTTTTATTGTATATATGTTTTCATTGTATATATTGGTGAATTATCTCGTCCGGCCATCCAACACTCTTTAAACTATTTTTTATTTCATCTTTTGTTTTCCCTTTGGCTATCTGAGATAAAATATAATTTTTTAATTGATTATCCTCTCGTTTATTTTCTTTTACAGCTTGCTGAACATTCTGACTCGAAGATTGACTTATCTGTTCGCCCTGATTATACTTTTGTGCATCCTCTTGAATATCATTCTGAATATTTATTTCATCAAATGACTTTGTTTCCTTTTCCTTTTTCTCAATATGATGTTTAATTTTTTTATGAACAACTTCCATAATCTTAAGTAGTTTTTTCTTATTGCTATTATTGTTAGCTTGAAGATAATCATTTTTCAAATCTTCAAAAATACTCTTTGCTTTTAGAATATTTTCCTCCTTGAGCGATTGCTCAATTTCTTTCTCATAATCTCTTTGTTTAGTAGAATATAGATTTATCTCTTCATCCCTCACAATGCCTTTTTTAGATATTCCTTGAGTCTTGGATTCCAAAAAACTTATTATGTCATTTTCAATATATTCATCTAGATTTTGCATTTTTATTTATCCAATAATTGATTCTTATATTCTTCCCAAAATTTATCTACATCTTTTTCTGCAATTCCCCTTTTTCTTGCTTCATTATAAAAAAAAGGCTTCTTAAACTCAAGTTCATTAATAAGGTGATTCTTCCATAGATCAATAATTTTGATTTCTGGTATGCTATTGGCCCTCGCACGCATAATAAATGCATCTTTATAATTTTGAAGATCAACCTTTAGTTCCTCAATTTTTTGTTTAGCAAAGTTTGATTCATCTTTATTCAAATAAATATGAGGTACTGTAAATTTGTATTCTATTCCAAGAATTTTTTCCTCAACAAGAAAGTCAACCCATTTTTGCACTGTGTGTAATGGCGTTTTTATTTCTTTTGCTGCTTCAACAATGCTGATTTTTTTCTTCTCTTTTACAAGATTAATTAGCTGGTCAACCCCTGTTTCTATAACCTTATCTACCATAATCTCATTCTTTCTATTGTATTTTAAATACTTTGTTTATTATTTTGAAGTAGTGGAAAATTATTCACATCCAAATTCTTGAAAAAAGCTTGAGTTTATCTTATAATACCCAAGACTTTCAGAATTTAGATATGCAAGTAATGTGAAGTACCCTACTTCATTATTTGTGATTTCAAAAATTTTCGTATTACAATGGCTCATCGTATCATTAAAAAATATAAAGTCAACACTATAAACATTATTACCTTGCAAATTGTAAATCCAATCCGGGTCAATTAAAGATTCTAATCCACAACAAACAGAAGGTTCTGTTGAATTAACAAGTCTTGATAAAAAACTCGGACCTCTCGAACTCCAAAAATATAAGTTATTATTAACTATATTACTGAACGCGGTGATATTATTCTCAATACTCCATATATATTGTAATTCAGGATCAATTTTAAATTTTTTTATATACTTATTATAATTTAATATATCGTTGTTCTGAGAATTAACCCCATATAATGGATCTTTCAAACCCTCAATTGGTATAATTATATTAAACAACTTGTTAGCTTTCCAATAAGCATAAGTATCATTTACTAAATAGCTAATGTTCAATTTAACTTCAACGTTCATAGGACTAGACTGATTAAGAGTTATACTATTGACAGTATAGCTTGTTTTGATATTCATATTATCATTAAATAATTTAATAATGGGCGCCATTAAGCCAGAGAATGTTATATTTTTAAGATTTGTTGATAGAGCTGTTGACTCTATCGTAATATTTGAAACATTTGAATAAGGTATTAAATCATTTTGCTCAACTCTTAATTTAATTTCTGAGCCTTCATAATCAGAATAAATAATTAAATAATAAATACTTTCATTTGAAATTTTTATTTTTTTTTCAAATTCAAGAGAATACTCTCTATTTCCGGGTTGAAATTCAACATTTTTTGCATATGCTGAATCTAAAGGTGATCCCATACATTTACCACTCGAATTATCATACAAATCAACAAAAATATTAATTGGTCTAGAATTAGGACTAACAAAAAAATATAATTTAATCTTATCGATAGTTCTAATAACGCTGAAATTTATAGTTTGCATATAGATATGTGTAGAATTTAGAAATAAATCGACATCTGGATTATTAGGTATATTCTGAGAATAATATAGGCCTGGCTCAATATCAAACGCAAGATCTCTAGTATTTGGCTTACTTTGTATTGTCCTAGTGCTACCGTTGAACATTATATTTTGAAAATTACAAAAAAGGTTATCCTGGGAATAAAAAAAATTATTTTCTATTTCATAATTAATTAAAGCTTCCATTGCCGACTTAGCACTAATCTCACCACAAATTTGTATATATTCATTAAGGGAAGATAAATAACTATTAGTATATAATATTCTTGTTCTGATGGCTTGCATTTTTTCATCAATTGGTGTTGTCTTAATAGGTTGAAGAAACAAAATAAACATCGCGGCAAAAAGTATTGAAATCAAAGTGAACACAATTCCTTTCTTATTCACTGCCATACCTTCACCTCTGTAATGACCGGACCAAATACATCTGTGTCGTTTATCTTAAAAAAAGTAATTCTCTTAGAATTAATAACAAGTTTGGCTTTGGACAATAAAGTAGGAGATCTTGTGTAAATATTTGTTCCATTTATTGAATAACTAATTCCATATTGCGCAGGAAGTATACCTTCTGTTAATGTTTTTGTAATATTAGTCGCGATTTCCAAACAAAAATTGCAACTTTTATATTTTTGTCTATAATAAAACTCTGCATTTTGAATTAGTAAACTATTTCTTAAATTTGTGATATTACCATCCTTGATTTTGCTCAATACATAAGGGTTTGTGAGATCTCTCATTTGTGAGGACAATATAATGTTTAAATAATCAGTTGAAATGATGTAATTTTGAATATTTGAAGGAGTTTCTGTCTGATATGAGTATATTGTTGTAATGGCAATTATTAGAATGGCAGTGCCTATTAATCCATCTATGAGAAAAAAACTACCCCTT
>JAWABG010000013.1:0-30388 GCA_038884715.1 Candidatus Woesearchaeota archaeon
CTGGACCTGAAAAAGACAAATATGTATTTGCAGGAAGTATATAATCTCCAGTTGGCTGCAGATAAGGAGAAGAATACCTAATTAATTCTTCTTCGTTACCTTTTAATTTAATTGTAAATCTTAAACCATCTTTCTTTGGATTACTTATTGTAGCAGTTATGAAATACTCAAATTTATCTTCAAAATTCTGAAATTTTGATGCCTCAATATGTGCAGAAGCAAGATATGTTCCTCCCATTTTAACTAATGCTGTAGCTTCTGGCTTTTTACCTCCGATATTACATGCTGTGGCTTCAGGATTAATTGCCCAACCAAAATATCTATTGAAAAAATAATCAACATCCTTTGTCAGTTTGTCCCAACGAGCAATTGTAATAAAATTATTTAATGCAACAAGATTTCTTCCAATACTTATACTTGTTTTCCAACCTGTTAATAATCCCTTTCCATACATATCATGTAATTTATCAGCTAAAACCGCCCAACTAGTATTTTGCCTAACCTCTTTTTCTTGTTTTTTTAACTCATCCTTACTCTCATCATAAATTTGTTTTGATTTATCTATAACTTCTTCAAGATTTTCTCTTTTACTCAGATCAATTCCATTTGGATAAATCTTTTTATCATCTTTATCAACAAGATTATTTGCTGCGGTTTTAGCATTTTCCAATCTATTTTTAATATTATTTTTTTCTTCAAGCATAGAATTATATTTCTTTTGATCTGATGAAGAATACATTTTATCAAATTCTTCTTCGGAAATTTTTGATTCTCCCAAAGAATTTTTCATTTTTTCAAATCTCTTTAAATCTTCGTTCTTTTCTAAATTATCAAATTTTTTGGAATCTTTTTCATAATTCTTGATTAAATCATAATTTTTTTTGTTTTCAGTGATTTTTCTTTCAAGCTCAGCTCTACCATATTCAAGCTTGTTCTGTAATTCAATTGCCCGCATATACAGTTTAAATAGTGCATAATCTTCTCCCATTTCATTTTTCAGATCATTAATAAATATTGTACTTTGAACAACTAAAACTCTGATTTTAAGCAAAAATTCGGGGTCGAGTTTTAAGTGTAATAAATCACCGCGTAATGCACCTGCTTCAACTAATTTTCTTATTGACTCATCTAATTTTATGTCTTTTTTCACAACAGATTCTACTTGCTGAGATTGTTCAGAATTAGTATTAGACAAACTAACATCATCAGTCACATGAGAGTATTCTGAAGTTGATAAAATTCCTTGACCAGTTTTTTGATTATCAGAAATATCAGGTAAAGGACCGTTTAAATTATCTTTAATATTATCCTGAGGAACACTCTGTATATTTTTTAAATATGTTACAGCATCTTCTAATTCTTTTGCTGTTCCAACATATTTACCATTATAATACACTGCAACATCATAATTATTTTGAAATCCATATGTATTTGAGCCTTTTTCTATAGGAATTACTTTTACTGATAAGCCCTCACTAATTTTTTTATCAGAGAAACTACAACCTAATCTTATATCACAATTAAAACCATCTATTTTATTATCAGAGGGATCTTTGTAAATTTTTTGAGTCGAATAACCCCACTTTGCTTCAGGTAATCCTCTATAATAATAAGTATCTTTATCAATAGCGGCTAATGCAGATTCACAATAATCCTTTCCATAACCTGCATCAAAATTAAACACCACTTCAAGATTTTGTTTTGCTGTCAAAAACCCATTAATCGTTTCAGGAACAGTGCATGCCCCCGCAGCAAGATGAGCAAATGTTGTGCGTTCTTTTGATGCAATATTTCTGAGAGGGACACAAAGAGCGGCATGACCCAGAGTACCAAAAAGCCCAACAGGATCTCTGACAATAGATTTTACTGTATTTGCTATATCCCTAATAATTGCAGTATATGGAATAGTATTCCATATTTGTCCAACCATATAAGTACATTCAGAATACTCCTTTGCATCTCTACAGGCAGCAAGATTTCCCTCACCTTCTGACTGACTCAAACAAGTCACATATTGACATTTTATTGCATCAGATTTTTGTCTATTCGCGACAATAGCGGGAAGACAAATTGTTGCATAAGCCATTACTATGCTATTATATGGATTAATAAAACTTGAAAAATTATCATAACCCCCAAGAGATACGAGTGTATCTGCTCCAGGAGTTATCTCTTTAATCTTGTCAACAGCCAATTTTTGAAATGGGTGTTGACAAGACAAAAATTGACAAATAGGATATATAGATTTAGTAGGTATTTGACTTGCAAAATCAAGATTAAGACCAATATTACCAAAAGTCTGGGGAATAACACCAAGATAAATTGGAACTTTGACGTCCTCGAGAGGTGCTGTGACAGTTCTTGCACTTTCAAATGTTGTGCTTATGGCTTTTAATCCAATTAAACCTTTACAAACAGGCATCAGATTATTAAGAATTCCTCTAATCCTATCATAAAACTCCTTGTTTTTATTGATTTCCTTAATTGTTTTGTCAATCTCTTCTTGAATTTTCTCACCAGGAACCTTCTCTGTGTTAAATGTAATATGAATTGGAAAATACTCTGTTTCATATCCACCCATAATATAATCTCCAACTTTAGATAAAATTTTAAGACTACAATTAAAGTCAAGAGCAAATTGAGCATATTCTTTATTTATGAGCTCCAACTCTAAAACATAGCTTTTTTGACCTTCAACTTTATTCATAACAGGATTTGGTTTAAATCTCAGATCTCCGGAATTAGCATTATTAGAAAAAGCAATACATGTCTCTGGAACAATATCAACAACATAAGGATCACTTTGTTTTTTATTAAGATTAATTTCTGCATAAATAGTTCTTGCAACATATTTTATATTTTCCTTATTAATTATTGCGGGAAAATAGTTTACTGAACCTATACGCCAATAATCAAATGATCCTGTTTGGTTAGTAGGAGATAATATTCCAAGAACACTAATTGTTTTTGATTTGGTTATTTTATTTCCTGCACTGTCTTCAAATGTAAATGGAATTATTGCATTATAGTGTCCTTGCTTTGAAACAGCTGTACGCCAACTACATACATATTTACCATAAACAATTTGACAGATTCCATTTGTATCACTTCCTCCAATAGAAGAGAAATTTGCAGTTGCTTTTAACTTATTATTTTCAGTCAAATTCACAGTAATTACTATGTTATCTCCTGTCTTTATTTCATTAAAACCTGATTCAGAAATTATACTAACATCAGAAATTAATTCAGGAGGAGTATTATCACATTTCATTGTTATTGTTTGAGCATTCTGGACACTATTTCCTGCATCATCTTGACTCCAAATGCCACGCATACTTGTAATATAAACATCCACATTTTGACCATCAATGCAGTTAAGAGAACCTGTACCATAACAAACCGATTGTTCACAAGTATTTACCTGAAATTTTTCTCCATTAATTCCAAAAAAAACCATACGCTTGGTAAAACCAAAATCAGACCCTGTAAAAGTAAAAGTAAACCTTTGCGCTCCATTTTTTACATAACATCTTTCTTCATCACAATAATCTGACACAATTGATTGCAGCACGGGATTTGCATTACTTACAGAAAAAGTTTTGGTTTTTGAAACAAGAATCACACCAGTGTTCTCTATAATACTTATATTAAATAATATTGTATCCTTATATATATTTAATTCTTTGTTCAAAATATTACAATTATAAGTTGTATCTTGAATATCACAGTTATTTGAATTTAAAACAATATTTGAATACTCAAACTTCTTAATTGGATTTGTATTAATATCACTTAAATCTAAAATTATACTTGTCACATTATTTTGGTCAATACCTAACAAAGAAAAAGAAATTCTTACGTTAAAAGTATGACCATAACTTATTGTTTCTAAAACTGAATTTCCTTCATAAAATGTAATATTAGATATTTCATAAGCACTGATTAAACTTGAACTTAGAATTAACAAAAATAAATATAAAATTAGTAATGTTTTTTTTGTGAATAGAGTTCTCATTTTATTATTTAAGCATATTTTTTTAATTAAAAAATAAAATCCTAAAAACTTGTAAGCCTTACAAATTTTTAGGTAAATACATATATCTAAGTTATACTTGGAGGTCGATATTAATATAATTTTTTTTATATAATTATTTTCTTATTTCTATATTATTTTTGTTTATAATAAATAGTTTTTTTATAATAAATTTAATAAATTATTTTAATTCGCTTATTTTGTCAATTCTACAAAAAAATAATAAGTCGTTGTTAATGCACCTGAATCAGTATCGGGAACAATCATCTGAAAATCAAAAGTTTCATTATTGTAACCCCGCTCATTTATTTCTAATAGTGATGCATAAATTAAATTGACAGTATCTGTTAATAAGACTTCCTGAAAATTCATATCTTCACTAATTGTTTGCTTAGAACTATTTACATACGTTGAAATGCTCTTGCAAGTACTATTAGCAATTTGTACTGCACCCACTGAAAAAGTCGCATGTATTGTATTATTAAAAGTTTTATTAATGCTATCAACATCAGATTCTGCCATATTTAGACTCGAATATTGATTAGATATAATTGTATAATCTGAACAAGCAACAGTTAACCAATTAACAGTATTATTGGTTGTTGCATAAACCTCACCAGTAAATGAAGTAATACTCCAATCATACAATGTAAAATTTAAAGAATCCATTAAACTAAGAGTTCCTGTGATATTTCCAACATAACCCTTCCACGCATCGTTCTGTTGATTAGTATTCAATACAAGTGTTGTTATTGTACCGCCCGCATCTTCTCTGTATGTACTAATGTTTGGACCGGTGTTCACAGAGGAAGTTGTAATAAATGGTGCTTGCGGCAAAGCAGAAATATTTTTTAATAAAAACAAAAAGACTACTAAAACCAGAATCCAAGCAACGATGTTTTTTATTTCAATTTTTTTTATTTTCATTTTGCCACCATTATTTTAATTTATTACTATGTCAGCTCAATCCAGAAAAAATAAGTTGTTGTAGTTGTTGTATCTGTATGTCCATTTTCTGCAACTAATAATTGAAAATCATGAGTTAAATTATCAAATCCTATTTTATCATTTGAAATAATTGATGTGAACACTAAAGAACTTTTATCAGTAAGTAAAACATTCTCAAAATTTGAAGACTGATATGAACTGTTTTCAAACATATAAGTTGTGGGACATGTATTTGCTTCAATAGTTACAGAACCTGTCGTAAATTGTTTATTAGTCGTTTGATTGAAAGTATTAGCAAAACTATCACTATCTGTGCTTGAAATTCCAAACCAACTTTCTACAATACTTAAATTAATTTCAAGACTTCCATTTGCAGTGTAATTAAAACATTTTATATCTGGCCAACTTATGCTTTGATTAGGAGATGCATATACTTCTCCTGCAGGAGTAGTAAGATTCCAATCATAAAATCTGTTATTATTACCATCTGATAATACTATTTTCCCAGTTATTTCACCATAGTAACCTTGCCAAGATTTAGTAATTATATTAGCTACTATGTCTAAGTTTGTAACGTTACCTGCCAACGCGGTTGTATTTTTCAGAGAATAATTTAAGTCTGCTCTTCCTGATGAACCCCTATTTATAGCTTCAGGTCCATACGGTAATGCAATTGCAGTATATGCATGGTATCCAAAAATTCCAACGAAAACAACTATTACTAACAATATTATATTATTTTTAAGTTTATTATTTTTCATAAGTTCACCTCACTACGGATATTTTTTTCTTTTTGTTTTTTTTCTTGAACATAAATAGTGTAGTATTCTCTGGAAATCTCTTTTATATAAGAAAACTTGACTTTTTTTGTAATTGGCCCGTTAGTTATTATATAGTCATTTAATTTTTTCTTCAGATTATTGTTATCTGTCACAATTTTCATGTCAATATCAATTATTGAATTAAGATTATATTGAATGGCTTGAATATTTTCAAGTTCGTCATCAAGATTCCAAAGAATTTTTTCAATGAAATAATGAATTTCAGTATTTTCTAAGAACCATATTCTAAGTGTTGCTTTTTGACGTGCAGAGAGATTAATCGCTTTCTTGTCTGCGAAATCATTCATCCCCACTATAATAAAAGCATGATTTCCTTTTAATGAATAAAGTATTCTTGGTTGACCTTTGTCTCTATTTGGTATTCTTTTTCTTTCGACAAATCCCCCCAATTCAAGTAATCTTAATTGCTGACTGATATTTGCTAAAGAAGTTCTAGATAGTTTTGATAGTTCAAGTGGAGATTTTGGTCCTTCAGAAAGTATTTTAAGTATTATCCATTTTGATGTTGTGAATAATGTTTCTAACTCCATCTTTTCTTTCTCCCACAGCCATAACCAGTATACAAAAATGTATCTTATTATTCTTATTGATACAACCAATATATAAATATTTCGATTTTTAATTAATTATAGAAATTATTATTATATAGTAATTAATTAAATATTGTTTATATTGTTTATATAAAAAATATTTTATTTACAATAATAATTTAATTAGTTTATAGATTATAAAGTTAGTATTTATTGTATTATTTATAAAGTTTACTATTACAGTAATTAATAATTTACTGAATAATTAACTTATATAATTTTAAAACTGGTTATAAAATAGATCAAATAAAAATTAGCCTAATTCAATATAAAAATAATATGATGTAATCGTTTCACTAGTCTCGGTATCTGCAACTATCATTTGAAAATCAAATGTTTGGTTATTATAACCAACAACTTTAGATTCGAGTATTGAAGCATATACAAGATTAAATCCGTCACTAAGAAGAACTTCTTGAAAGAGCGCTTCTTCAGAAAAAGACTGAGCAGAATTATTAACGTTTGTAGAAATTGCCCTGCAACTACTGTTTGTGATGTTATTACCTGCAACGTAAAAACTTTTATGAACTGAAGTATTAAATGTTCTATTTATACTATCAACTGCGGTTGTATCCAAGCCCAGTACAGCTTCCTCATTACTTATTATTGTCTCATCAGAGCAAATTAAAGAGGACCAATTGATAGCATCTGATCTTGAAGCATAAATCTCTCCGGAAGATACTGTGAGTGGCCAATCATATAAAACAAAATCATTACTACTTCTCAAACTCAAGGATCCCGAAATATTACCAACGTATGCTTTCCATTTCATAGTTTGTTCTGATACATTAAATATCAAAGTAGTAATCGTACCACCGAGAGCACTACTGTTAGATTGATTATATCCTGCAAAAAACGAAGTAGAATTTGAAATAACGCTAATATCGCCCGAAGGTAAAGAAAAAGCAGTATAAATATCAAAAAATAATGAAAAAACTAACATCATTAATAAAATAATGATTTTCCGATTTTTTTCTTTAGTTATAATGAAAATTCTCATTTTACTTCTGCTAATTTTTTTAAAGCTCTTTGTTTTATTGTCCAAATTGTCCTCGGATTCTTTAAGAGCAGTCTGCTAATCTTTGATAAATTATAATACTGATTAAGATAGTAAACCAACGATTCAAGAACACTTAATTTTCTTTCCCAGAAAATACTTAGAGGGATGAAATCATCATCTAAAAAATAGATTTTCTTATTTTTCACAGCTTTGTAAGTACACCATACTGTTTGTACATTTCTGTTCAATAATTCAGCTGTCTTTGTTATACTAAGTTTCTTCTCTTCAATCAAATATTTGACAATTAATCTGAGAGAACTTTCCTTATTAGAAAATAAAGATAAAGGAAGGCTTATGTCTTGAACTTCTTGTATAGCATCTATGATTATTGTTTTTGTTTGAACCTGACAGCTTTCAAATTGGTAATAAAAATTGTTAGAATCACTAATAATTTCAGTATGAAAATAAACAACACCATTCATTATTTAATATTATGTAAGTAATTATTTATAAATATTTCTATTAAATTTATTTTTAATAATATTATGTAAGATTTTTTTTAATATTATGTATGTAAATAATGTTAATTATAAATAATAATTATATTAAATAATAAGAATAATAAAAATAAATATAAAATCAATAAAAATGAACCTCCCCGCCCTAAAGGGCGTAGTATCTTTGGAGTAATGTAGCCCGATTGGATTGGACAATGTAATTTTTAATTACTTCAGCTGTAACATTTCCAACGCTTCGGAAAAATTTTCCGGGGCTCAAAAGATGACCTTTACGAAAATAACTACGAATCCAAGGGTGCTTACGAAAAATTTTATAAGCACTAAAAACCTTAAGCAAATTAAGGGCTTTGCTCACACTCATGCTTAGCGGAATTTCCACAAAACACTCTACGTAGTCCAGCATGACCTTTAATTCATAGAATTTCATACTATAGTGAAACACAACTTTGTTAATGATTGCTTCACAATCATTTTTTATCCATGGGAACTTGAAACGATCCCAAGAATACTTAGGCTTCCAAACCAAGTGAAAACTGTTTTGTCCAACGCCCTGCGAAAAATTTGTTGTTTCCATTTTATTTTTCCTCCGGCAAAAAAAAGAGCTCACGCTAACTTGGATTGTTAGTGCGTGGCACAAAAAAAATTTTCGTTCGCCACGCATTAACTTAATATGCTAAAAGAAAAAGTTATTAGATATAAAAAAAATCAAATATATCTTCCCAGACATAAGTATTAAAAAATTTTAATGAAATAAATCATAATTTAATGATGAAATTCCCAAAGTTAAAAGGTAAATTTGTATTGGCTCCGATGGCAGGATATACTGATAGTGCTTTTAGACAACTTTGTAAAGACAAAGGAGCTGTTTATGTAACAACAGAAATGGTTTCTGCAGAAGCAATTATTAGAGAGAATAAAAAAACAAAAGACTTGGTGTATTTTGAAGAAAAGGAAAGACCAATAGCAATACAAATCTTTGGAAATAATGTTAAAAATTTATACAACGCAGCAAAGAAATATCAGGAAATATTTGACGTAATTGACATTAATCTTGGTTGCCCCACCCCTAAAATTGTAAAACAGGGAAGCGGATCTAGTATTTTAGCAAAGCCCAAAATGATAAAAAAAATATTTTCAAAATTATCCAGATTGGATATTCCAATCACTGCAAAAATTCGTTCAGGTATAGATGAAAACAACATCAATGCTGTAAAGATCTCAAAACTTTTAGAATTATCTGGTTGCTCAGCAATTACACTACACGCAAGAACAGTAAAACAAGGATATAAAGGTAAAGCTGATTGGAATATTATTAAAAGAATAAGAGAATCTGTTAAGATTCCAATAATTGGTAATGGTGATATAAATAGTCCTGAGAGCGCATTAAAAATGTTAAATGACACAAATTGTGATTATGTTATGATAGGCAGGGCGGCTATTGGAAATCCATTTATATTTAAGCAATGCAATGATTACTTTTCTCTGGGCAAGTATAATAAAATAAAATTAAGTGAAAAGATATTAGAATTAATTAAATATATTAATTTAGCTAAAAAATATAATTATCCTTTATCTAGACTAAAGATCCAGGCACAGAATTTTGTAAAAGGTATAGAGGGAAATTCGAAGATAAAAGCAGAATTAAATAAGGTAAAAACAGTAAATGATATTATGCAAATTTTAAAAAGCATTAGAGAAAATTAACAAAAAATATAAATAGTAATACTAATTCACAAAGAATATTATTCATATTTGATTAAGAGCAGATTAATATTAAAAAAATCAGTGGTTAAATACTAAACCATGGTGGAATGATGGATGAAAACAAAGATATTCCGATTAGATGCAAGAGATGCAACAAAAAGACTCCAATTAAGTCAATGAGATATGATGTTGATGGAAAAAATCTTATTTGTATGGAATGTTATAATCTACAGAATACTAAACCCGCAAGTTCTATAAAAATAGAAGCAAAACCTAAACAAAGTTCTTTTGAACAAAAAATCCAGTATCAGTGTGAACGATGCAAATATAAATTTACCAGAAAAAAAGATTGGATTGACAAAAGATGTCCATATTGTGGAAATTTAGATATTCGCGAGATTCAAGGAGCGCATACAATTTTAAAAGAGTGCACAGATAAAAAATACGATTGGTAAAAATACATTAAAAAAATTTAAAATATTATTAAAATAAATTAAAATAAAATCACGGAAAAGGAGTAAAATGGAAATAAATAATATTACTGAAAAATATTTGATCAACAAATATAATTATCTATCTAGCATTGGGATGGATGAAGAATTCTTCATGATTGAACCAATATTTAAAGCATCATAAGATTCAGTAAGTTAATAATGAAAATAATACAAATAAAACAATATAAATTTCTCTACAATAATAAATTATATTAATTATTTAACTTTTATTATATTCTTTTATCATATGTATTTTTATTATATCTATATATTTTTATTATATGTATAATTAGTATTATTATATTATACATTTTTATACATTTACATTTTTTGCATTTATACATTTTTTCAACAACATTTATAAATACAAATAACAAAAATACTTATCAATGAAAAAAGGGGAAAAAAACAATGTAATATTTATCATTGTTCTGCTATTGTTTTTAGTATTAACCTTTTTATTAATCAAACCCTTAATTACCTATATAGTCATGTCGTTTATTCTCGTGTTTGCTTTTTATCCATTATACAGAAAATTAGAGTCCAAGATAAAGAAACCATCATTAGCTTCTGCAATCACAGTATTTGTTATTATTTTGTTAATCATTATTCCAATTTTTATAATTTCTTATAAAATTATTGCAGAAACAAAAAATGCATACAGTTTAATTAATATAGAAACAATAAACATTGTATCTAAAAAAATAAATAATGCGTTTGATACTAACATCGATCTAGCATTTGAGATTGGAAAAATATTTAATTTGCTTGAAGGTATAATAATCAGTTCATCTTTTAAACTTGTTACTTCGATAATCGATGTTGGGATTGGATTATTTGTTATGTTTTTTATAATGTTTTACCTATTCAAGGACTGGAATCTTTTTATATCAGAAATTACAAATATTATACCATTAAAAGAAGAGTATAAATTTCAATTATTAAATAAAGTAAAGGAAATCTTAAATGGGGTAATTTATGGACAAGTTTTAATAGCCTTAACCCAAGGCGTGTTAGGTGGAATATTGTTATATGTGTTCAGAGTTCCAAATGCACTTTTATGGGGTGTTGTTATGACAATATTTGCATTTATTCCGTGGTTAGGAACACCCTTTGTGTTTGTTCCCGCAGGCATTATAAAAATTATTGAAGGTCATTCGGTTTCAGGAATAATGATAATTTTGTTAGGAACATTAGTAATAATGAATATTGACAATTACCTGTGGCCAAAGGTTTTGAGTGGAACTAGTAAAATTCATCCTGTTGCTGCTTTACTAGGAGTGATTGGAGGATTAAAATTATTTGGATTTGTTGGAATAATAATTGGACCAATAGTAATTGCACTGCTACTTGCACTTCTTAAGTTTTATTCACAAGATATTAGAATTCGAGATAGAAAAGAAGTTCATTATTAATAAAATTGAGTTTTATAAAAAGATTAAAAAATTAATAGTGTTCAAATATAATATTACTTTATAACATTACTTTATTAATCAAGTTAATATTACTTTATTATTTAAATCTGAATATAGTTCAAGCCGGATATAATTTAATTAATTATTAATTTTAATTAATTATTAATGCTATAAATATTACTAATAAGTAAATGGGATTTGTAAATTATCACAAATTGATTATAGTATAAATCAAATTATTTTGGAACTAAATTAATTACTACAATCTCACTTCTCGTTAAGAATCTCATTGGAGGACCCCAAGTACCAACACCTTGTGAAACATATAAAGTGGTGTTTTTGTATGTATACAAACCATAATCCCTTGGATAAAGTAGTTTTACAATAAGGCTAAATGGAAATACTTGACCGTGATGTGTATGCCCGGATAATTGTAAATCTACCCCAACATCATTTGCGTCATCTAAACCGACAGGCCTATGATATAATAATATTGTAGGTATTGACTTATTTATCGTAATTTTGTTAAGAGAAGGATTTCTGTTTTCAAATTCGGTTTCAGAATCATCAATACCAATTATTTGTAAACCCTCAAAATTAACCACTTGATTTCTTAAAATATTGATCTTTGTTTTATTCAACAAACTTAAAACTTCATCAACTCCCACATATCTTTCATGATTACCTGTCACAAAAAATGTTTCGACCTTAATATCATTTAACGAACTAATATTATAATCGATCAGCTTGCCCGAGCCATCAAAAAGATCCCCTGTTATTACAACAAAGTCAGGATCTATATGGTTTACCTTCTTTACGATATTTTTCAGATATCTTGAATTGTGCACTGTTCCAATATGAATATCAGACAAATGTACAATTTTGTAATTCTTGTCAATATCTTCAACTGGAATAGTAACTGTGCGTGTAGTAATAACTAGGGCAATAATTATTGAAAATATTGTGATGGATATCGCGGCCATAACAATAACAACCCCTGCTGCGTATTTAGGTATTTTAATTAATTTGTTAAGAATCTCAAAAACCACTAAACAACAGAATAGAAAAAAAATAGTCCCAACCCAAATAGCGGACAGTACATAAAATGTTCTGACAAAACTATTCGAGACTGATTTCTCAATAAGGCTAGAAATTGGAAATATGCACATTAGGAATAATAACAAACAATAATGCCTTATTTTTTGTTTAATTGAAAATAAATACCAAAGTCTCCAGAAAACATAATAATGAACTCCTAGATAAAGTATTATAAGTAATATTATTATAAAAATTGTATAGCCAATGAGATAGTTCATATTATTTTAAAGTAAGAAGTTTGTTTATAAATTTTTTTTATTGAAAATTTTATTTTATAACATTTCATAATATAAATTGAGATGTATAATATCAAAATTCTGTATTATTAATATTTTAATAATTGTTAGTATCAACATTAATATCACTGACTTAATATTAATGATAACCAGCAAGCAGGTATCTTAAGTAGGGCATTCTCCGGCGGTCCAATAATATACTTTTTTATCCATACATGAAAGGCATGAATTATCATAATTTTGAGCACACGGATATTTAAGACATTTAATATCTTTTTTATACCAACCACAGACAGTATTTTTATTAATTGGACATTGTTCTACATTTCTCTGCTCATCTGTACAGTAAACCTTTACTAAGTTCTCATCTGCTCTTAATTTGCATCCACAACCACAACCATCAATAAAATATGTTTTTGTTCTTTTACATTCAAATTTTATCTTTGAACATTCTTCAATACTCTTGCTTATATATTCCTTAGCACTATAATTATTGTACAAGCATTCAGTTAAATTATCCACAATATTTTCATTATTTTTTATGTGTGAATTTTTTGCACAAGCAATAAACAAAGAAACAAATAATACAATAATTATAGAAACAACATATATATTAATATCAATATTCATTAACCCACCTAACAAAATTATAAATAATAATTCTAATACTTTTATATATATTTATTGTTTGTTAATAATTAATTATAAACTCACATAATTTTGCTCCTTGAGTAATGCATTTTGTTTCTGAATAATTCACCTCTTTTTCAAATAAATATTCAAATACTCCCTTCAATATTGCGCCAGTAATATTGCATACTGGTTTTGTTGTTTTTATTTTATGAGAAATAAATTCTGTTGCTATTAAAGAGTCTTGCACATTAATTATAGCTGTTTTCTTTTCGAGATTAAGGTCCACAATTATAAACTTGCCAAGACCATATGTATTTAATAAATCCGGTAGTACATTTATTAAAGAGGTTTTATTTTGGTTTAATTTTTTTTCAAAAAACTCAAACTCTTTTTTTGCTTCCTCTTTTATTATTTCAGAAAATTTTTCTGGATTTACAGATTGTAGTCTGATAACTGAATTAATAGGAATTCCTATCCTTTTAATTCCCAATATTTCAAATCTTCCATCATTAAACCAGAATTGTCTAATGAATAATAATTTTTTTATAAATGAGTCAATCATTAATTAATTCTATTTTTATATATTTAAATATTTTACGTAATTATACTTAATATGTTAAAAATTATTCTATATTAATTTATTAATATATTAACTAATAACTTTAAATTATTAAAAATATTATATAAAAAAATTAAAACATTAAAAAAATAATACATAAAAAAAATCAACATAATAAAAAAATTTATTAAAATATTAAAATAACAAATTTCATATTAGCCATACTAAAAACAAAACATTAAAAAGAATTAAATTATAATATATTATTATATAATCAGATTATCATATAGTTATAAATACAATTAAAATATACATTCATAAACACAGCATTAAATATTATATAAAGTAAATAACATTTATTAATATAATATATAATTTTAATATATAATTTAAAAAAATAATAATAAAAGATAATATAAGAATATTAAATAAAATATAATTATATAAAATAAAAATAATATAAAAAAAGGTTAAAAAAAAACAAAATCCTGTGTGAATGTTACTTTAAACAAATTGAACAATTTTTAGGTACAGCAGAATATTTTCTATGAACCCTGCAAAGAACTTTTTCCTTTCTAATAAAACTAGACAGGATATAAAGTTCATCAATTGCGTTTTTATTTTTATTCTTACCTTTAATAATGTTGTTTGCAGTCTTGTTAATTAAGCTCAAGATTTTTTTAGGAAATATAAACCCCTTACCTCTTTTATTGTTCAGATATTGAGATACAGCACTTTCTGTTATTGACAGTTTTTTTGCTATCTCGCTCTGAGATAATCCTTTCTCCTTTAAGGCTCTTGCCAATTCTCGTCTTAAAGCAGGAAAAACATACCAAACCTCTATCTCTTGGGGCATCTCCATAAAACAAGAAAGACATAACTTGTATAAAAAATTAACGATAGTTAAAAAGGAATTATTTTATTAAAATTAATCAAATTAATATTAAAAGTATTTTAAATATCTTAATAATAAATATTAAATAAAATAGATACGATAATTTAATAAGATGCAAAATTTTAAATTCTGATTTAGTGAAAAATTTAAATATAATTAAAATTAAGATAATTAATAATTATAGATTTTCCAGTAGAAACTCAATTTTTTTTGCAGTAACATCCCAATTAAACTTATCGAGAATTGTTTTTCTTGCAGATTTACCGATACTTAGTCTGAGTGTTTGAGAGGTAATTAATTTTTCCAAGATCTTTGTGAGGCTGTAAACATCTTGTTTGCTAAAAAGGAAACCGTTAATTCCACTTGTTATATACTCTTTGATATATCCTACGCTTGTCGCCACGACTGGCAATTCACAACTCATGGCTTCGAGAGTAGAAAGAGATGTTGTCTCTGTTAATGAAGTTAAGGCATAAATATCCATTGCCTGCAGATAAGGAACAACATCATTTTTTGGTCCGATTAATATTACTCCTTCTCTCTTGCTAAGCATTTCCTTAATTTCTAAAAGACCTTCACCAACAATCATGAGTTTAATATTTTTAAATCGCGACTGCAATCTGACAAATGCTCTGAGAAGTGTTTTTAGATCTTTTTCTCTACTAATTCTTCCATGATATCCAATAATTATATCTTCACTACTAAAGCCAAATAATTTCTTTGCTTCATTTTTATTTTTAGGTGGAATAAATTTCTCAGTATCAGTTCCCAAATGAACTACTTCTGTTCTTTTTTCTATTCCCTGCCAGTGTATTAATTCAGCAATTCCTTGAGAAGGTACCATTAAAAGATCACATTTATTATAACTCTTCATCATAAATTTTCTAATTAAAGAGTATGAATATTTTTTTAGTATTCCCGCCAATGCATTAGGAACAAGTTCTGACTCAATTGAATGCATAAAGGCAGAGAGCGGTTTGTGAAATTTTTTTGCAACACTAAGAGCTAAATAACCGATACTACCGATTGTCTGTATGAAAACTATATCGTTCTGCAAAACCATTTTTTTTATTTTAAAATACTTGAATTTTGGTAAATTAAAATCACCAAATTTGAATAATTTAAAGACAGGAATTTTTACTATTTTGACTCCGGGTATTTCAAAGCTTCCATAATCAGGGGCTACGATAGTGATATCAAAGTGTTCAGATATTCTTGGAACAATTTCTGTGAGAAATCTACCAATTCCATCCCATCTAGGGGGAAAATTATCAGTTGCAATTAAGAGTTTTGTTTTCATTATGTTTCAATATGAAATAATATTTTATTATATTTTATTGGAATTTATTTTATATTATTATTTATCTTATAAAATATTATTTTATTTTGTAAAAGACCTCAACAAATTTTTTTTTGTATTTAATTCCATTAATAAAGGCTCGTAAGTACACGCTCCAGAGTAAAGATAACATAGTAATAAACTGACTTTTAAAAACTTTAAGAGCGGCAATTTTTATTGAAAATGTATCAGATATATCAACTACAAATTTTGGGTATTTATCTTTTTTTAAATCAAAAATATTCCACACATCAAAAGAATAAATATCTGCACGGATTTTTAATTCATTCATAAGAGTTTTTACAATTTTATTTACAGATCTGTGATCTTTCAAAGGATCATCCTCTGAATGAGTAAAAATAATTTTTGGAGGGTGCTGTTTGATAATGTTTAAAAGTTTTTCTTTACCATCTTTTTCAAATTGCTCCTCAAATTTTCCTTCATCTAGTCCAAGAAAAAAAACACCTTTACCGTTAATAATCTTGTCGGCTTCTTTTGATTCGATTATTCTCATTTTTGATGTTACTGCCTGTTTAAACCAGGGATGGGAAAGTTCACCAAAAGAAAAAATAACTGTATAAATATTCATACCATGTTTAGCAAATTTTGCTAATGTTCCTCCAGGTCCAAAAATCTGATCATCTGAATGCGCACATATCACTATAACGTTATCCATACTATAGATAAAAAAAGCATTATTTAAAAATGTTTTACTTTAAACTTCAATTATCATTCCTTCTGGGCCGGGATTTACAATTATTGTTTCTCCTATTTTTTCGAGTCTGGAGAAATTTTCATGTAAATGTCCACAGAAATGAGCAAGAGGTTTGTATTTTTTAATAAAATCATAATAACTCTTATTTCCGACATGCTCCCTTACTACAATATCTAATTTCGTATTGTATGGTGGCGCGTGTGTTACTAATACGATATTCTTATCTTTAATTTTATTTTCGTTTTTTTTTACAAATTCTTCAAAATCATCATCTCTTTGAGAAAATCCTCCCCCCCCATATCCAACAAAGAATATATCTTCATAATTTATGATCTCTTTGTGCAAAAAAAAAATATTCTTAAATTTAGTTGTGAACTCTTTTAATCTTTTTTCTCCTTCATGATTACCATTCACTATAAATATTATTTTATTGAATGAATTTAATTTTACTAACAAGTGGTCTAATTTTTCTTCAAATATTGTTAAATCGCCTGAACAAATCAGTAAATCAACGTCAGCTAATTTTTTTTTAATGGTTTCTATATAAGATAATTTTCCGTGAATATCAGTAAATGCAAGTATTTTCATAAGATACAAGAAAAAAAGTTCAGCTTTTAAAAGTTGTGAATATACACTAAATTGATAAATATAAACTAAATTAATATTACTAACTCATAAAAAATTTATTTAAGGATTCAAAGAAATTTAAATCTGTATATAAATTATTTACTTCTATAAATGACTATATAAGTCACATAATCAAAATCCATATTTTTTAATTGCATGATCAGTAAATGAAATATTTCCCGTTGTAAAATAAGGCGGGCCTATTATTTTGCCTGTAGTTGCATCTAAACGGGATAATTTAATTGATTCAAGGTCAGAAATTGTTGCGGTATCAGGAATAATTAATATTCCCTTGTAAATTTTTTTAATAATCTCAATTGAGGGTAATCCATAGATAGAAAAATTTGGTTTGTTTTGCCTCAGGGTATCTATACAGGCCACTAGTTCTAGAAAAAATTTATCATAAACAAAAATGTTATTATTACTTTGCCTGTTAATATATCCCTCATATAATTTTTTGCTATCATTTAATATCACTGGTAATTTTTCTTCTAACGAATTAGGTACTGTGCTAGAAATAAAAGAATGTTCTTCGGGTGTAAGCAGTAATGGTGTAAGTGGAGATAATTCTGCAGTTTTATTATTTAAATCAGTCATCGAAAGTAAAAAAGTTCTGGGTGAATTAGTTACTTGATTTTTGATATATGCAGTAATATATTGTAGCAAGGACCAATTGTATTTGATTGTATTCATAAATAAATTAAAAAAACAGTTATTTATAAATGTTTCGCTACTAAGTAGTAGTTATGGCGGATTTTCCAAAAAGCGCTACAAAGTCACTAAGGAGTGAAAGAGCCGTTTGCCGACGGCAGATAGCGGGTCAGAAAATGCACTGTAGCTCTAACTTGGGCTACGCTTCCTATGGCGAAAACATAGGGCGTAGTACACCAGAAACACGAGGTAACAGTCTCGCCTTTTTTATTTTTTCCACTATCCACTGGACAGACCAGAGGAAAGTTTATAAATATAGATAAATAAGCATATTTATAAGGTGGATAAAGTGGGGAATGACAAAAGAACAATTACATTAAGTGTTGACAGTAAGACCTATGAAGAGTATAGGAATATCTGCGAGAAGAAAGGGTTAATTTTATCCAAACAATTTGATAATTTCATGGTAGAAGAAATAAAAAAAGAAGGTATAAAAAATGGCAAATCCTAATCTTTGGAATAAAGAACAAGAAATTGACTTTTTTACTAAGTCTTTAGAGATAGCTTCTCCTGAAAATTTATTTTATACTACGAAAGATAAAAAATATTATGCTTATTGGCCAAAAAATTATAACGGCTCAAAAACTACTTTGCAAAGTAGAAATGCTATTATCGGAGCATAAACAGAAAAATGGTCTTTAGAGATTTTAAGAGATGTTGCAAAGGAACTGAAAGCATACGCAGTGAGAAATGTTGTCTGTGAGGAACTTGAATTAACATCTGGCTCTCCTGCTGATGTTGCTATCTGTAAAAAAGATTCAATTAGCCAAAAACCAGAGGATATTATTGCAATCTTTGAAGTTAAAATGTCTGTTGTCTGGAATTGGGAGCTTCAGAAAAATGGCTCAAAACAATCCTTAAAATGTCTTGGCGATTATAAAACACATCAGGGAAATCCGGGCCTTCTAAGATCAGATAGTATGCTCAAAGCAATAGGTAAGAGTATAACTGTAAGAATATCTTCTTTAGAATCAGCAAAAATTCCAATAATTATACTGGGAAATACTCCTGTAACAAAAAGCTATTATTCAAAAGTTGATAATCTGAAAAATTATGGAATTATACAGGGATTCTGGTCGCTTAATCCTTCTCCTTTAGATAATAATGGTGAAAACATAAAAACAACCAAGGGAAAAGGTTTTCAGAGATTTGATAATTATAACGAATTCAAAGATAAACTTCTGACACTACTCAAAGAAGATATGATGTTCTTTGCAGGAATGAAAAGTAAAAATGAATTAGGTAAATTTATTCAAGTTGCAGATAAAGAAAATAGTTATGAGAAAAAAGCAGAAAAATTCCTAAATTTGATGAGGGACAATGGTAAGTAAAACTAACGGAACAAAAACGAGTAAATTCGGTTCACCAGGTAGAATGAATCATGATTCTTCTGATTTTTATAAGAGCAGATTATATGAGGGTCTCCCAACAGACAATAAGGAAGTTGTTTTTATCGAGAATAAGATAAATGAAATAAACATAAATAAAATCTTCTGTAAATCCAGCGAAAAAATGGAAGAATTACCTGATTGTAGCGTTCATTTGATGGTAACTTCTCCTCCATATAATGTAGGAAAAGAGTATGATGATAATTTATCTCTTAAAGAATATAGAGAATTACTTAAAAGAGTCTGGAAAGAAGTATATAGTGTACTTGTACCTGGTGGAAGAGCATGTATTAATATTGCGAATCTAGGAAGAAAACCATATATCCCTTTACATTCATTTATCATAGAAGATATGCAAGCGTTAGGTTTCTTAATGCGAGGAGAAATAATTTGGAATAAGGCATCAACAGCAAGCCCATCCACAGCATGGGGTAGTTGGTTATCTGCAAAAAATCCAGTTCTTCGAGATATTCATGAATATATCCTGATTTTTTCAAAAGAATCTTACCAGAGAGCAAACCATGATGATCAACCCGTAACTATGACCAGAGATGAATTCTTGGAGTTGACAAAAAGTGTGTGGACCTTTGGAGCAGAGTCAGCAAGAAGAGTTGGGCATCCTGCACCATTCCCTGTAGAACTTCCACTTAGATGCATCAAACTTTATACTTTTGAAAATGATATCATCTTAGACCCATTTATGGGAAGCGGTACTGCCGCAATAGCTGCTTTGATGCAAAATAGGCGCTATATCGGCTATGATATTGATAAAGAATACATAAAAACAGCAGAAAAACGTATAAAAGAAGTCCTTGAGCAGAAAAAACAAAAGAAAATCTCAGAATTAGTAGTTAACTAAACTTTTTACTTCTATTTGTCTTTTACTTGTAGCTAATTGTCACATTATGCGGTGTGCTAAGAAAAGCAAGTTTCCGTATCGATTTATCAGCCAGAAATCAGATAAAAATCTGGGTTTTGTATCTGTTGCTTGTAGCGGATTTGAGGAAAGCGCCATAGACGACAACCATAAAATTTCAGGTTTTTTCTGTTCCCACGACGATAGAATAACAATTCCATCATTATAAATGTTTCGTTTTATAACTACTATTTAGTAACAATAAAATCGAAATATTTAAATAGTAGTTATACTACTATATAGTTATAACAATTTTTGTTGGGTGATAAATTGAGAAAAATCATACTAAAACACTTATCTAAACAAAAATTGAAAAAAATGCAGCACAAGACAGGATTATTCATAGCTGCACCTACAAATAATACAGGTTATGGAAAAGCTGCCTGGATAAGAGATAATATATATGAAGCACTCGGACTGGAGCATACAAAAGATTATGCTGCTGTAATAAAAACATATAGAGCACTTTTAAACATATTCCTTAAACACGAAGAAAAAATTGATTGGGCAATAAAAAACAAACCGCAACACAAATATCAATATATTCATGCACGATATGATCCAGAAACTCTAAATGAGTTCTGGGATGAATGGGGTAATATGCAAAACGATGCAATAGGCGCATTCCTTTTCAAGATCGCGGACTTAATGGATAAAAATATTCAAGTTATAAGAGATTATAACGACTTACACATCATACAAAAACTGGTTTTATATCTTCAGAGTGTAGAATACTGGCATGATAAAGATAACGGAATGTGGGAAGAAAATGAAGAAGTACATGCATCTTCAGTGGGGGCTTGTTTGGCTGGTTTGAAAAATATAAGTAAATATGTTCATGTTCCTAACCACCTCATAAATAAAGGGCAGGAGGCATTAAATTCTATACTCCCAAGAGAGTCTGAAAGCAAGATTACTGATCTTGCACTCTTGTCCCTTATTTATCCTTACAACATTGTTAATGATAAACAAAAATTACAAATTTTAGAAAATATAAAGCAGTATCTTATTAGAGAAAACGGTGCAATAAGATACATAGGAGATAAATACTACGAGCATAATGGAATGGAAGCAGAATGGTGCTTTGTGTTTCCTTGGTTAGCAAAAATATACAAAGATTTAGGAGATAAAGAAAATTTTGAATATTATATTAAAAAAACTCACAAAATCATGAATTGGAAAGGGGATATTCCTGAATTATACTTAGCTAATGGTCAACCAAATGAGAATACCCCACTGGGTTGGGCACAAGCGATGTATTTGTGTGCTGTTTGTTAAAATGAAAGGATTACAATCAATAGACAATAATATAATGTTTGAAGATATGATTAACGAAATAGTTACTAATTTAGCTATTGAGATGATTAAAATAAATAATACTTATATTACTCCATTAAAAAAGCAAAATCATCATCATACAATAAAAAATAAATTAAGTTCTGTTAACACCGCCATAGACGAATATGAGAAATTAATAGCAAAATATGAACTTGGAAGAGAGATGAAAAACGAAATTGAAGAATTATTTTGGGATAATTATGTAAAACTATTACAAATGCAAATAAAACTTGCAGATGAATATAAAATTCAAAATAATCATATTCAGCAAGGAAGAATGAAGGAGGTAAATGAATTCTGATCCATCTCAGATTCTAACACCTCATCAATCACCCACCTAAGCCTCCTGATTTCTTCCACTGATATTTAATTTATTTATCAACAAAAAATAATTATCAAAAAAAAAATTTAATAAAATAACACAGTCCCATAATAAATCCAGCTAAAGCTCGGGGTTTCTCACGCAAACCATTCAACTCAAATTTTCTCTTTCATAGGTCGCTACGCTAAAAGTTTAATGTATGGTTTACTATGACATTTATGGCTGCCCAACTGAGTTCAAAGGACAGCTGAAGATCGATGATTTCATCAATTAAGTTTAACATCGGGCTTAAACGAAGTTGCGAGCCGAGTGGAGAAATTTTCAGGCAACCCAAAAAATTCCGACCTCCTGGCGAGCAATTTGGGTGGAAGAGCCTGCAAGGCTCTGGAACCGTTTAAGCCCTGTTATACGCGTTTTCTCGAAGAGAAAACCGAGGTTTAGTGCAACGTCCCGAAGGGAAACCGAAGAGTTAAATTTTAGTGGCAATCGTTCAATCAAGCGAACACAGTGAGCCATCATGAACAAACATCAAGCAAACAATTTTAATCGTTTCATAGGGGAGGGGGCGTTGTTTTTTGCTTCTTTTTTACAAAAAAAGAAGATTGTCTAATCCATTGTCACTGGACAATGGCCCGAAAACTTTATATAGTTGCTCAATTATTTACATTTGTATTCATTTGAGGGGTTGATTATGGTACAAAAAAATGTAACATTGAGTCTTGATGAAGATACTTATGAAAAATATAAAGAATTTTGTAAGAAAAATGCGGTAGCTTTATCAAGAAGTATTGAAGTATTTATGGAAGAAAAAATCAGAAAAGGGGAAAAATGAGTCAAGAGCTTTTATCTTTAAGTCAAGCATCACAATGGGCAAGTAATTATTTAGATAGACCCGTAACTACTTCTAACATAAGTTACCTTATTCAATATGCTAAAATTAAAAAATATCTTGATGATGAGAAGAAAATCAAAGTTAGCTTAAATGAATTAAAGAAATATTATGATGAACATTTAGTCAAAAAACAAGATTCATGGAAAAATCATTTAGGCAGTGATTTAAACTGGGGGTTGTCATTTTCACACTTAAGAGAATCTGACACAACAAAGCATGTTCATAGATTACACCCCTACAAAGGGAAGTTTATACCCCAGTTAGTAGAGTATTTTTTAGATTCTCATTTGAACAATTATAAAAAGCAAGTTTTCTTTAAAGCTGGAGATGTCATACTTGATCCATTTATGGGAAGCGGAACGACATTAGTACAATCCTCAGAATTAGGTTTACACTCAATCGGAATAGACATATCAGACTTTAATTGCATGATTTCAAGAGTAAAATTAGATGAATATGATATTTTTAAATTGAATTATACTTTAAAGAATAGTCTAAATCAAACACTTAATTTTAGCGATAAGGTTTTTGATGATAGTTTTGACCTTAAATTAAAGGAGAAACTAAACGAATTTAATAAAAAATTCTTTCGAAATCCAGATTTTAAAAGAAGAGTATTTAGAGGAGAAATAGAAGAAGAGAAATATGGGGAAGAAAAATTGAAGCAATTCTTAAAAGAAAACAAAGACTTTTTTGAAAAAAACGGAACTAAAGATAAAACCATACTTCTTGATGAGAAAAATATGAGTAGCTTTTTGTCAAAATGGTTTTCAAAAAGAGTAAGACAAGAATTATTTTACTACTTAAAATTGATTGATAATGAGAAAGACGAAAAAATCAAAAATATAATGAGGATTGTATTGAGTAGAACTGCAAGGTCATGTAGGGCAACCACTCACTCAGATTTAGCAACACTAAAAGAACCACAAACAGGACCATACTATTGTAGAAAGCATAAAAAAATATGTACACCATTAAATACTATAAAAGGACATTTGAGAAGATATACATTTGATACAGTCACGCGACTCAAAGAATTTTCAAATCTCAAAAAGAAAGTATTTAATGTTGTTATTCATGGAGATTCAAGAGAAGTAGATATCTTTGCAGAGATAAAAAAGCAGAACCCCGAATTTTATAACTTATTAGTTCATAAAAAAATTGATGGTGTTTTTACTTCTCCACCTTATGTGGGTCAAATAGATTACCATGAACAACATGCTTATGCTTACGAACTTTTTAACATTCCTAGAAAAGATGATAAAGAGATAGGTCCTTTATTTAAGGGTCAAGGACAGCGAGCAAAAGAGGAATATATTGAAGGAATAAGTAAAGTTTTAATTAACATCAGTAAATTTATCAAAGATAATGGACACTTCTTTATTGTTGCTAACGACAAATACAATCTTTATCCTAAAATTGCAGAAAAAAGTGGATTAAAAATAGTTGAGCAATTTAAGAGACCTGTTTTAAATAGAACTGAGAGAGACAGACAACCTTATGCAGAAATAATATTTCATATGAAAAAAATATAATCTATCTTTTTGCTATCTCTTTTATTTTTTCTCTTAACTCTTCACCAACTTCTTCAAATATTTCAATAAATTCATCGTAAATATTCTCTCCAGCAACAAAATTCCAGAAGTCTTGTCCCACCATTAGTTGATTTGAATCATACATGTTGCCTTTTGTCCAGCGATTATACGGTTCAGGATGATAAGGATTGTAAGGTAAACCTAATGCAGTTATTATTTTTGCGTTTTTGTTTGTGCTTAACCTTAAAGCAATCCATCTTAACAATTTTTTCTTTAAAGCAACAAATTCTTTAATGTTTGGTTTTGGAGAAGTAATATCAAAATAAACTTCTGTTCCGTCCGTTTTTTTGATAAATACGTCCACTCTTTTATCAGGGTCTTCTAATGATTTTCCTTTCTGTATTGATTTTTTAATCTCATCAAATTCTGCTTTCATATCAGGATTTCTTTTTCCTGCTCTTAAATCCATGTCAATTTTACTAATAATTGCTTCTGTTTTTTCGTCAATTTCTCCAAGCAAATCATATTGCGTATAAGCCTCATATCCTGCCCCTTCTGCAAGAATTTTTACAAGTTGTTCATAGATTGACATTCCAAAACTAGTATAGAATGAATGAACAATTGTATGAGTTAAAATCTGTTCTTTTGTGAAAATTGCTTGAAAGAACGGTTTGTATTCTGTTTCAGCATTGTAATTATCAATTTTTGAAAGGATAACCCCTTTAACTAATTCTTTTACTTTTTTCCGTGTTTCAGCTTTCATCTTATACTGGATTATATAATCTTCTTTATAAATACTCTGATTTTTTTCGTTTCGTTCGCCCCCTCCCCCTTTCGTTCTCGTTAAAATTGTCTCCTATCTATTCTGCCACTAAAATTTAATTGCATATAACATCGGAATTTAACGAAGTTGAATTTCCCTCGGCGAGAGGCAACCCTACGAGCCGAGCTGGAAATTCAATTTAGGAGAGCAGGGGAAAACGCTTGGCGTTTTAGGCGAAGCCGACCCTGCGAACCGTTAAATTACTGTTAGTTGCGTCGCCAGTTACGAGCGAAGCGGAGTTCTGGCGACCTGCGTCCGCAGAGTTATTTTCAAGGGCGTTTCTATCTACTAAGCGAATGCGATACATCAAGAACAAGAATTAAGGGACAATTTTATTATCATCAAGCACGAAGTGCTATAGATTTAATACATCAAGGCGAGAAAACTATTTAGCATAAATTTGTTGAAGATTCTTTATACTAATATTAAATCTATATTATTCTAATATTTTCTTTATTATATTATAACCTTTCGTATAAACTTCTGTATCCGCATTATCTTCAGAGAAAAATCTTATCAGATCTTTTAATTCTATTTTAGAGTCCTTCTTTTTTTGATTGGCTAAATAACATGCAAGTCCTTCAAAAAACCATCTTGGTTGTGCTGTTCGGAATTTTTTATAATAGTATAAGTGTACCATTTCATGAACTATGACTTTAAGCCATTCTTCATAAGACCTGTCTGAATGCTCTTGTTCTATGATAAAAACCATGTTTTCTTTTGGGAAAGAAAATCCTACAACCCAAGCCGGCTTATTTAATTTAGAAAATTCATCCTTAGAAAGTACATTGACGAATATTTCATCTAGAGAAATCTCAAATACTTTCTCGAGATGTTTTTTCTTCTCAACCAAAGATACATCCACATCATTAATATTATATATCATAAGCCATCAACAATCAGCATTTTAATATTTTATTGAAAAATAAAAAATTTAGCTATCTCCTCCATCACAACTGCCACCATCACATCCATCGCCGTCGCAACTATCTCCACAGTCACAATCATATTCCACGCTTCTTGCCAGAGATACAGGAGAATATATTGGTTTGCTCAAATTACCTTTATACAAACCTAACTCTTTTTTAAGGTAGGTATTAGTCTTATAACTACCAGCTATTTTTTCTAATTCTTGCACCATTTTATTCAACCTCCATAATGTTTTGTTCTAAAGGAAACCTATAAGATACTCCATTTATGAATGTACAGTATTCAGACATAACAGGAAATTTAGGAACAGAACACTTTGATGCTAAACCATTATTAATTAGTCCAGAGAATACTCTATTAACATAATCTTCATTAACATAAGAAATATCACTGCCTATCTCTAATACATCACTCTTCTTAATAGATTCTCTTAAAGCAAGATTCTTTATTATGAAATTTGTAAAGTTGTCTATTAATGAATACTTTGCAGCAGATTTGTATAATATAGCGCCGAATTCTTCTTCTCGTATCTTTAATCCTTTATGCAAGACTATTGCATCTATCGATTCTATCTGGCTATCCCATCTTTCTCTAATAGGACCAAACCCGCTTATCTTCAAGTTGTCATCTCCAGTTATATCTCCTGAAGTATGAAGTGCATTTTCTCTGCATCCACCTGCACACTTTCCTGTATATGCGCAGCCAGCACACTGCTGAGAATATTTTTTCTTCCATACAGGCATCCTCTGCCATATAGATTGTAAAGGCTCATCCAGAACATTTCCATAAGATATATTGAAATGTTGACATGCCCTTACATCACCATTAGGACTTATGCCTAAAGTAGTCAATCCGGCAACACAACTCCTAGAGAATATCTCTTTATAATCCTGAGGATTAGGCACAGAACAGTAAGGTAATGCATTCAAGCTACCAATATTCAATCTGAAATCTTTCTTTACAGACAATAATTGATCAAGCATACTCTTGACTTCAAAATTATCTAATATTAGAGAAGAATAATCCCTTATCATACCGCTGTTGGAAGGACTTATCCTTGTTGCATTGAAACCCTTAAACCCTAATTCTGCAACAAATCTTCCTGTATCATAGACATCCTTCACTCTTGATTTGTCAACAACCATGTTAGAGCTTAGATAGACTCCTTCTCTAGCAAGGTTTTCGGCACCTTTCAAAAATCTCTTGAAACTCCCTTTTTTTTGAGTTACATTATCAAAATCTTTTTCATTGTTAGATATTACACTTGCTAATATAGTTACTTCATTATTCTTCAACATCTTAGCATATTCAGGAGAAGCTAAAGTGATATTGGAATTTATACCAACAGATAAACCTTTTTTTCTGTAGTTGGAAATTATCTTTTCAAGATCACACCTACCCAAAATGAGCGGCTCTCCACCAGAAAGCACAACATGAAATACTTCAGCATCAACAATTCTTTGACCTATTCTAATAAGCCTCGTTATATCAGCTAAGGAAGGTTTCTTTACCAGTTCTGTATGATATGACCTCCAATAATTATAACAGTGTACACATGCATGATTACATGCATCAGTTAGTTCTAACTGTACACTTATAGGCGATTTAGGTCTAAGCATTAATTATTCCCCCAAATATCGTAAGAAGGACACAACTATTTATATTTTTCTATTTATATCCGGAAGATTTTCGGAAATAGTTTTCTCGCCATTTAATATAAACTTGTCCCAATCAGTTTTTAGCCCTTGAAAATAATTGCAACTAACATATGCGATTAAGAGAAGTAAATCCGAAGGATTTATTTCCCCGTAGGTTTTGAGGCAACCCACAAAACCGAAGGGCGTAGCGAACTGCAAGTGAGCGGAACCTCTTAATCGCTGTTAAGAAATCCGAGCCAACGGCGAGGACGAGGAATAACTGCAAGTGGTTTTTTGCAAAGCAAAAAAATTCCGAAGAGTATTTCCACTTTCGAAAATTCTTTGATATCATAGTTTTTAAAAAATAAACTATCTTAACTATAGAGTAGTAAATTAAACGAAAGATTTATAAAGGATGACTTATTACATATGTTAGGAGGAAATCAAAATGTTAGAAGATTCAAAATTCGGATATCTAATGAAAAGAGCAGTCTTACCTTTCGCTGTTATAACTCTAACTCAAGTAGCAGCACTAACATTATTCTACAAGAAGACAATTCCAGAGATAAATAAAGTTCAGCAAGGGTATATTGCTCCGAGTAAGCTGGAAATTAAGTGTAAAGACTTAGATGGAAATGGCGAACCAGAAACTATAATGAAAATTGGCGATAAGCCATATTTGTTAAGAGAAGTTGATGGAAAGCCAGTATTGTCACCTTACGAGATTAAACCTGCTGAAATTCAGTATAAGGAATAAATCTTTCGTTTTTATTATTTTTATTTTTCAAAAATTTCGTTTAATCAGCGATGTTATGCGACAATTTTAATTTTGCATTGGAGCGTTAAGCGAAGATATCAGAATTTGAGATTTATCTCCGACGATAAAAGTTAAAACAGCGACGGAGAAAGTGGAAATATTTTGCTTAACATCGGAATTTAACGAAGTTGAATTTCCCTCGGCGAGAGGCAACCCTACGAGCCGAGCTGGAAATTCAATTTAGGAGAGCAGGGGGAAAACGGAGTTTTTAGGCGAAGCCGACCCTGCGAACCGTTAAATTACTGTTAAGTTCGTCCGAATAATTGGAGGACTTGATTTTTAGTGCAACGATGCTCGAAGAGCAAAAAATTAAAGTTTGCCCCCGAGCGTTCTTCGTTTTAGTTCTTTGTTAGGAAGCCCCCACTTTTTTGCTTCTTTTTTTCTAAAAAAGAAGATGGGCAAGGCATAAGTAGTTTTATTATTAGTTGGTGTTTAGTTTGTGTTAATTATATATAAAGTATATGTGTACTTTAATTAGATAATGGCAAAGAAAGTAAAGAGTGATTTACAAAAATTCGGATTGACTAAAGAGGTTGTTCTTGAAGCCCTTAAAGTTGTAGCTTCCAGAATGAAGAATTTTAGTCATGAATATGGAGATTTAGGGTTAAGCAAAAAGAACATTTCCGAATTAATAGGTAAGATAATGGAAAAAGCTTGCGCTGATACTTTTAGTAAAAAATTAGGCTATGAAGTTAAAAGAGCATTGGCAGATAGAGACCCAGATTTAATATTTACAAAAATTAATATTCCTATGGAAATAAAAATGACTTCTACTGATAACAGCTGGACAGGCGGAGAGTTTAGCAAAAGACCATTTGATTATCTTATGGTTTCTTGGGGCGGAAATTTTGACGAATTCTTTTGTTGTTTAGTCCATCTTGAAAAGGATGATTGGAAGTCTAACTTTAAAAATAATTTCTATGGACCCTCTCTATCTGCAAAAACAATTTATGAAAAAAAAGATAAAATTGTATTCTTTGGAGAATTCATAACAATAGATAGAGGCACAATTAAACTAAAACGAGAGAAAATAACATTATAAAAAAGAAGTTATTGCCTCTACTTTTACAGGTTTATGTTCTCTTTTGGCATGCTCAATTGTAAAATTATTAAGTGGTTTTTCTACTTTTGCTAATCTTTCATTTATAATTTTACAATAGTATTTATCAAGTTCGCAACCTAAATAATTTCTGCCCAATTTTTTAGAAGCAACAGCGACAGTTCCAGAGCCCATAAAAGGATCAAAAACTAAATCTCCTTCGTTACTGCTTGCTTTAATAAATGTTTCAACAAGTTCTATGGGGAGTTGGCAAACATGCTCGGTTTTATCTTTATTAACATTTTTAACAATGTTATAATGAAAAACATCGTAAGGTGTCTTACCATTACTTCCGTTTTTAATTCTCTCTAATATCCTTTTATCTGTTGGATTT
>JAWABG010000014.1:0-27882 GCA_038884715.1 Candidatus Woesearchaeota archaeon
TTTTTTATAAACAGGATATTTCCCATACTCATATTTTTCAAAAAGCCTTCCCCATTCGGTTTCATTAAATTTTTTAATCTTTGATTTACCAACAACAGGATACCAAAAATGGTCATGATAAAACTCTGAGCAAAAAATAAAGGTCTTAAAAATAGGAGAGTGAAAGAGTAAATTGTGTAACCAGCGAATATTTGAAGTGTTTTTTCTTAACAGCTGATCCCAAAAAATTACTGGACTCCTGGTTGCTTTAAAACCAAAGTTAATTTTTAATAATTCCTTTTTACTCATACCAACGATGTCTATTTGGTCAATATCAGCTATTCCCAAACCCTTATCGTGTGCAATTTTTAGATATTTAACTTTCATTGGCTCAAACCCCATAATTTTTGCAGCAATAGCATCAATGGCTACTTGATCTGCTCCCCCGAGTAAAATATTTCCAATATAAGGCTCCATTGTTCTAGGACCTGCTCCGTTCCCACAAACAGTACCATCCATTACTGCAAAAATTCCTCTATGAATATCTTTTTGAATTGCTAAAAGATCAACTAGGACCTCATGAATTTTTTTATGTGCGTGATGCCTATACTTAGGAATTAGACCACCAAAAGCATTTTTCATTGCTCCAGTAGTTGTTGTATGTCCATGGGTTTTTAGTGTAGGCAGATGAATAATATTTGAGTCAATAAACATTTTTGGAACAAGTATCTCCTTAAATAAATCATTCATTGCTAATAGCTCTGTTATTGGTTTATATTTTACCCATTCTGCATCAGTAAGAGGAAAATAATTCACATTAAACTTATTAAGTATAGGAAGCCATTTGTTTCCATACGCACCCTTCCATGGATGAGTAACAACTGTTTGATTTTCAACCGCAATAATTTTTAAAGGAGAATATTTATCTTTTTTTAGCTTTGAAAGAACACCTTCTAGTTGCCATGGTTGTGTTGAACATGCAGGATAATATAATGACCAGGAAAGATTAAGCTTGATTATGGTATTATAATTTGAATTAATGCTTTTTTTATATTCTGATATATCCATTAATCTATGATAATCAGATATTACAGAATTCGTGCTTGTTTTTAAAACACCAATTAAAGGAAATTTCATCAGTATAAAGAAAATATATTGTTTTAAAAATGTTTTGGCTTATTGAGTATTATTATTGAATATATCATTAGAGTATATTACTAATATATTTAGTTTATTAATATATTTAGTTGTTGTGAAAAATTTATAAATACTCTTGAAATCCTCGATATAATAAAAATGCAAAAAAATTCCTCTATAAGAAAAGTATTAAAAAAACATGAACCTAAAAGAAAAAAAAAGGTATTAATATTAGGTGCTGGACCAGCAGGGCTTTGTGCTGCTTATAATCTTCTGGATGAGTTTGATGTTACAATTTTGGAGAAGAATGAGCATGTTGCAGGACTGGCTTCAACATTCAATCATGAAGGCAAAACTATTCCTAAGTACTATCATCATATTTTCTACCATGATTATTTAACCAGAAAATATTTTGAAAAATTAGTTAATATTAAAGATCTCAGATGGAAAAGGATTAAGGTTGGGATCTGTGTTAATAAAAATGTTTATAGTTTCACAAACCCATTAAGTTTGATTAAGTTTAACTATCTTTCGTTGATAGGAAGAATAAGATATGGATTATTTGGTGCGTATGTTTTATTTATAATGAATCCTGAAAGAATCCCGGAAGATATGGATGCTCAAAAATGGCTTTTGAAATATGCGGGTAAGGAAGTTACTGACAAGATTTTTTATCATCTTTACTCAAGAAATAAATTCAATATACCACTCAACAGGATTTCCGCTAAACAATTCGCATTTAGATTAAAAGCAAAAGAGGCCATAGGTGTCTTCGGATTTCCTACAGAAGGATTGCATAAACTGTTTGAGGGTTTTGAGCAAAATATTAAAAAAAAAGCAGGCAAAATTTTAAAGAAGGTAAATATTGTATATGTCAATCTAGACCAAAAAGAGTTGTATTTTGAAGACGAAAAAAAGACAATAAGGAGAATTAATTATGATATTCTTATTAATACAATTCCAACTCCTGAATTTCTTAAAATCCAAAAAGGACTTCCTGAAAAATACGTAAAAAAAATATCACAAATAAAATACTGTCCTGTTGTTTGTATTACTTTTGGATCTGATGATTATCTGAGCGAACATTATTGGCTTAATGTTTTTAATGAAAGAATTCATATGATTATGCAACACTCAATCCTTAATGATGATTTTGGACATAAGGTTTCTTGGGCTTCGAGGTATGGCGGAAGTGAAGAGGATTTACCTATAGATGATAACATACTTAAAAAAGAATATCTTGCAGTTGTAAAAAAATTCTTTCCAAAAGCAAAGATAAGATGGGCACGAGTTTTTAAAGAGGTTTATGCTGAACCAATTTACGACAAAGACTATTTCAAGAAGAATCCTGGTTATAGAACACCTGTAAGGGATTTTTATTTTGCAGGCATAGCAGTTACCTATCCAAAAATTAGAAATATTAACACTGCTCTTGAAAGCGGCGAGATAGTTGCTGCTATGATAAAAGAGGATAATTTAAAATAGTATAAAGATAAAAAATATTATTTGACGAAAAAATAATTTTTAGAAATTATTAAAAATGACAAAAAAGATTGTAATAACAGGGGCTGCAGGAATGGTAGCTCAGAATCTTATTCCAATTCTTATTAATAAGAATTATGAAGTTATAGCTTTAGACAAGAATAAAAATAATTTAGATTTGCTAAAAGAATTAAATCCAAAAGCAAAAACCTTTTGTGTAGATTTGGCAAAAAAAGGAAAATGGATGAAAGAATTCAAAAATGCGTATGCTATTATTGACCTGAAGGCACAAATTGCATCAAAAGATGAAAAATCTTTTTCAAAAAATAATATAGAGGCACAAAAAAAAATAATTGAGGCATGCAAAACATACGAAGTAAAAAAATTAATACATGTAAGTTCCTCTGTAGTGATATCTGTTGCAAATGATTTTTATACAAAAACAAAAAGAAAATGCGAAGAATTAGTCCATGAAAGCAACATTCCACATATAATATTAAGACCAACATTGATGTATGGCTGTTTTGACGTTAAGCATCTTGATTGGGTAGCAAGCATTATGGAAAAAACTCCAATATTACCTTTTCCAGGTAATGGGAAAATTATACGGCAACCACTTTATTGCATAGATTTCTGCAATATTTTGATTAGGTGTGTTGAGAGACAGCCAGATAATAAAATTTATAATGTTGTGGGAAAAGAAAAGCTTTATTTTATTGACTTAATGAAAAAAATTATGAAGGAGAAAAAAATAAAATCAATAATTATTCCTACACCTATGCCCTTCTTTTCATTTATGTTAAAAGTTTATACTTTTATTCTTAGAAAACCAACAATTACAAATGACCAGTTAACTGCATTAACCGCAGGGGATATTTTTCCAATTGAACCTTGGGAGGAAACATTTGGAGTAAAATATACTAAATTTAACGAAGGTATAAGGAAAGTGTACAGAAGTCCTTTTTATAAATATACAAAAAGAATGATTTCACCAAATTAGAATTGACTAAAATTCTTTTAATCTGTATAACTCTCCTATAACCTGACCTTTAATATTCACAGAATAAACTTTTTCCCATAATGCAAGGAAATTCTCACTCGGCATTTGAGGAATTATAATTAACAAATCTCGCAGATTTGCTCTTTCAGGAGGAACAGCAATATCATATCTATCCATTGCTCTTGTAAAATTAATCCTATATTTTATTAAATAATTATCAAGATCAGCTCTTACCCTCATAGGGCTTTGAAATAAGTACTGATCCATATAGAAATACTTCACATTATATTTTTTCAAAATATCTCTTGCAACAGAAGAATCATTACTGTACATCGCTACAACAGCGTCTGCAATTCTCTGGTCGATATCGATATAATAATTGGCATGCGTCCTTCTTGTAAGCATCACTTTTCTTCCAGATATTGCTGCTAGCATAAATCCTGTCTCATCATTGCTTAGCACCGTTTCATTCTTAGCCATATTTTTTTGCATAAATGCACCCAAATCATAAAGTGAATTTATCAAAGATGGATCTCCATGACCAACTATTTCCCATCTATCTTTTTTAATCTGATCAAACCTAAAGAAAAAAGTAACTATCATGAGCAGGATTATTATTACAAAAAAAGCAATCTTGATGTTCTTCTTTTTTAAAAATTGAAAAATAATTTTTAAGCCAAACACAAAAAGAAGTGGAGATAAGTATGATAGATATACAAGTTTCTCAGGAAGAAAAGAAAATCCTAAAATTGGCCTAGTAATTATATGATGAAGAAGAGTTAATATGTTAGCAAAAATAAGAATCAGGATAAATTCAGACTCCTTGTTTTTTTTGCTACAAAAAGACCAATTAATCCTAGAAAACAGATTATTCCTGTAATTCCAATAAAAACATTACTAAAATTAAAAAACATATACTTGAAAATATTAAAAATCCATATCGGACCAAGAAGCTCAATTTTTGTATCTCCCTATTTTGTTACTCCATTAACCTCATTCAATCTGTACTTTACTATTAGAGGTAAAAAAAAGATTAATGAGATTATAAGTGCGATTAGAAAAATAACATAATATTTTTTAATAAACTCCCAAATAATTTGAAAGAAATTTTTTTCATTTCTCAGTCTTACAATATTTGAAATTAAATAATATAATATTCCTAAGCAGAATATTGCAACTATTGCAACAAAAATTCCTCCGTATACCAATCCTATTAGTCCTAGTGAAATTCCTGAAAATATGGCATCTTTAAACAATCCTTCTTGCTCATATTTAATCCAAAAATAAAAGAACAAAAGTGCAAGGAAAAAATATGCAAAATTAGCTCCCTTAAGTAGGGTGGTAAAACTTAGTGTAAGAAAAAATAATGCAGTAATCAAACCCCACTTTTTTGTCCTAAACAATCTTGTACCTAGTAAATACCAAGTAAAAACTCCAAGAATTAGGGTTATAAGAGGAAAAAATAAGAAAACAGTATCAATTTTCAGTCCTGTTATTAGCACTATTCCAGCTTGCAAGGAAAAAACCAGGTAAGGATAATATTGAATCTCATTTGCATAATATCCATCTGACCAAATTGGATTGCCAGCAACAATATTTTGGACAAACGCCCTATCCCTGTAAAGATCTCCTCCGTAAATAGGAGCAGGTATTTATGTATAACCAAGAATATAGCTGTAAAAAATAATAAATATTATTGCAGATATTATCACTAATGTCCAGTCTTCCCAACCAAACCTTTTAATAAAATTCTTAAAATCAAACTCATTATTTTTTATTTTCTTTTGTTCTGACTGATGACTTGGTTTTGTCATTTTAATTTATTATTAAACTTTCTTAAAAACTATAAAAAATCTAATTCCAATTTACCTTCCACACAATAATTCTTTGTCCTGTTATATCTGTTATATCTGAAAATTTTTCAAATTTTGTTGTTCCTACTCCTTCTAGATAGAATAGTCTTGTAAATATTGATTGGGACAATTCTTCGCTTGAAATTAATGATTTATAAATTGTTGGTGTTTGGTTTATAGATAAGTTTACCGTTTTTTTAATTGAAAGCACAATGTCATAACCCAACGATGAATAGTTAATGTTATATCTCTTGTTTTTTTCGTTTTCAAATATTACTATTCCCGCTGGTTTTGCAGTACTTTCACCAATTTTTATTCCTGTCGACGATTCATAAAAACCAAGTAATAGTGTTGTGTTTTGAATGTTTTCTATATCAATAAGTCCTTTTTCTATGACAATATTTTTTCCGTTCTGGTTTCCTATTCCTATTCCATAGTTGCAGACTATTAGTTTTGTATTGTTGTCTTCGTTACAGTCAAAAGCACTTCCTCGTGAAAGATATCCTGGCCAAGGGCTTATCCATGCGTTGACTTGTTCTTCTGATGAAAGTGTTTGCATTTCATAATAAATCTTTTTTGCGTCTTCTAAGCTATAATTTAGTTTTGTAGTCATTATATTAATTGCTTCTTCAGGCATCTTATTTCTCAGGTTGACTATGATGTACGATTTCTTGAAGTCCCATAAACCAAAATGTGCCCAAACTCCTGCCTTTCCAACCATGTCTTCGCTACTAATAAAATAGTTTTCTGGAGGGTTACATTTCATGTAGTTGAGTATTTTTTGAATTTGTTCTTTGGTAAATCCCTCTTTACTAAGAATATCATTTATTTCTTCTTTGCTATCCATCATTATAATCTTTTTTACAAGAGTGACAGATAGTAGCGTATCATTGTATTTCTCATCAATAACTTCAAATGCGTTGTTGCTTCCACAGTCAAGCATTCTTAGTATTGCTATTGCCTCTTTTTCATTGTCTGTTTGTAGTATTTTTCCAAGCCAATGTGCATTTGGATGATTTTGTGATGCACCATCAAGAGTCACTCGCCTATCAGCAAAATATTTAAACCAATGACCAAAGTCCCACCAAGAATTTATTATTGCATCTGGTTTTGATTCATCCCTAATTTTTATTAATGAGTCATACCAGCCTTTTGTTATTGATGGAATGAATGATTTTCCTGCACTTATACCAACATTTATTGGCGTAATTAGTAAAAGACAAATAAGTAAAAATATGCCAATATGTGAGACATATTTTGACAATTTTACTTTCTCAATCAGTAATCTGCTTACCCATTGATAAAAGTAACCTAAAAAAACACCAATAGCAATTGAAAAAACTGGAATGAGCAAAAGGACAAATCTAATTCCCTTTGTGCTTGTATAAATCATACCAATAAACCATATTATAAACAATAAAGTAGGCTTTACGTCAACCTCTAATTCTCGATTTATTACTAAGAATATCAGTGCAATAAAAATCGGTATTATCAAGATTATCATGAATTTGGTAATACCTATGCTTAATCCAGCAGTTGAGCTTACAAATAAAAATACTATCAATGATATAACAATAAGCACATACTCTTTAATTTCAGGTTTTCTCTTAACCAATATCAAAATAAGGCCAAGTAGCGCTAATCCAAAAAACCAATGCATATTATATGAAACCTGACCAATAATCTGATCAATGCTTGCAGGATTTAACTCAGCAACGGTTGTTAAAACATTTGGCCACAGGTTTGCCTGTGTTGCAAGTTTTAATGTCGCAATAAAAATTATTGGTGATGTTACTGCTCCAATAAAAGAAGCCCATGATGTAAATATTGTCACAAAAAATGCAGAAGACACTAATAGTATTCCAATAACAAGTAGTGAAAGCATTAACTCTCTGTTTCTTGTTATTGATATTCTTTGTTTTCTGTAGATGCTTCTTATTATAATAAAAGCTATGTATGCAATCAGTGCTCCAACAATAAAGTCAAACACATACCACCATCCTGACCAGGCAAAGCTAAATATGCCAATAAAAAAACCAACAAGCACTGTAAGAATTACCTTTTTAAGTATTGATTTTGCCTCAAATACCTCTAGAAAAACCCAAACAATTAAGAGAGGAAACATTACATTCCAGATATCGGTGTCAGAACCTAAGGTTCTAGTAATAAAAATTGGGTTAAGAGTAACAAACATTGCTGTAAAAAATCCGGCTACATTATTCATAAGTCTTCTTCCAATAAAAAATGCAGCAATTACAGCTATTATTGCAAGAAATGTTGGAAGCAAGAATGATGCCTTCATTAGGTTAATACTTGGCATAAAAACCTTTAGGATTTTGTATAAATAAAAAATTCCATATGGATGCATAGTAATTGCAATCTCTAGTCCGTTTGGCGCTATCATGTGATCATCGATGCACTTGCCCTCAATGACCTTGTCACAAATAGATCCTTTTAACTCCAGATTTCTTGCTTGCCTTAAAAAATAATATGAATCCAGATCACCTAAGAATGTATATTTATAGCCATTTTCTTCATACCTGAAACCCTCTTTGAAAAATTCCGAGGTACTTTTAATCTGCTGCTGGACTTCATTGCTGTTTTCAGACAAAAATTTATTAAACTCTGTATCTATCAGAGCATTCTTGTTTTGTTGCGGCAAATTTGGATACTGTGAATTTACAGCCTGCGCTATTGAATTTCTGTAGTAAGTATATACTGAATTTTCTGCCCACTGATCTGTTACTGGCAGATACTGTGGCTGCAATCTAATATATATTGTTATAATTATAGGTATTAGCAGTAAAAATAAGATTATTAACCATGTATTTCTTCTTGAATCTAAAAAAAATGATTTAATCTTTGAAAAATCAATCTCTAATTCTTCATCATCTTCTCTTTTTTTATGGTGCTCTTTTTTGAAATCTTTTTCTTTTTTAAAATAGTTTAGATTTTCTTTTTTAGAGAAATGTTCTTTTCCATGCCTGTTTAAATCCTTTTTATTGACAAATCCAGCATGTTTATTTGAAAAATTTTCTTTTTTACTGCCAAAATCTTCATCTTCAAATTCATCATCAAAATCATCAGAATCGTCGCTTCTTGACCTTTTACTGTCTTCCTTTTTTTCATTGCTGGAAAACACCTTTTTTATACTTGAAAAATCGACATTTAAATCTTCATCATCTTCAAATTCATCATTAGAAATATCAGTATCATCATCAAAATCTTGATCGCGATTTTTCCTTTTTGCAGCATCATTATCTTTGGTTTCTTTCATTTACCCACCAACTTGTTTTTTGTTATGAATTTTAGAGTATTTATAAATTTGTTGAAACTTTGCATTGTTGATTTAGTTATTGCATTAGTTATTGTATTATAAAATTTTAAACTTCATTTCACCTTGTTAAGGCCAATAGTATTCCAAGAATAATAAACAATGCCGGAAATACAAATCCATGATATATTAAATGAAGCCCAAATAGACCTGAAAAATAGCTTAAAGTTCCAATCAATGCCATTGAAGCTATACTTCCAATTATTAATCTTTCCAAAAATTCCAAATTTTTAGCCCAGTAAAGCATAATAGCATAACCAGGAATAATAAATAACCAGAACAAACCAAGGGTAATCTTAAATAATTCAATTAAATTTTCCTTAAAATAAATAATTTTAAATGCAATTACCAATATTATAAGCAGAAGAAAAAAATACAATATTTCTTTCTTAATTATATAAAATATTTCTTTTTCTATTTTTGCCTTTTTCTTCTTCCCAATGCCCTCATAATTTTTCAAAACAATTACCTCCAGGATTATTATTTTTTACAATACTTACCGCTGCATTCGAATAAACCTCGATCATATTATTTTTCTTGAACAACTCTTCCACATACATATTTGCCTGTGCAAGACCAGGAGCCACTGCACTTATTTTATCAAATACAATATAATCAAAACTACAGACATCCTGGTAGCCATTAAAATCAATGTTTTCCTCAATAGAATAATAACCGGGTGTTAAAGGTTTTTTCCAATACATCAAAAATCCAATATGCAATGTGAACAATTCTGATTTATAATATCTTTTTATTTTATTATTTCTTAAGGAATCTATATAATCTTCAGGATTAATAAAATAGGTAATTCTCTTAATAAGTCTTCCATCTTGACTATAACCATCTCCATAAAATAAAAAAATTCTTGCACTCTCATTAGTATTGGTATTTATCCATTGAAACGAATCCCAATGATCCTTGTCAAGTATTCCTGGACCTATAACAGGTAAATAAAAGCTGCTTGTAATAAAAATAAATGCAGTTATTGAGATAAGCAAGACAAATATTATATGGATTTTTTTTATTACCATTTTTAATATAAAATAAATTCCAATTCCAAACAATGGCGCTATAAGAAATGGCCAGAATGCCCTAACATGAAATGCCCTATATCCTAAACCAGCATAATTTCCAAATCCAATAACAAAATAAGTTAATGCCATGACTGCTGCGGCATGGAATTTCTTTTTAAAAAAAAGATAAAATAATAATGCGCCAATTCCAATTAATAATAATATTATAATTGGTATTCCAAAATCAGAAAATGAAACAACTCTTAGACCAACACTTGCCTCTTTTACAGTTACAATTTCAAAAGATCCACCCTGACTTTTATAGCTTCCAAAAATAAATAGAATAATATAGTACGAGGTAATAACCAGTGAGATTATTCCTGAAATTACAAGGTTTTTAATATTTTTCCATGGAATTTTACTTTCAATTATTGATTTTAGAATTAAAAATACAATAATAAATCCAATGGCAAAAAAGAATTCAGGAATATGCGCAAGAATAGTTCCTGTAAAAAATATTATTAGAAATATATATGATTTCTTTAAATCAATTCTCATTAAGCACCAGATGATTCCAGTCATGAAAAGCATTCCAGAGACTGCCCCTAACTGACCCCAGAGGTATGTAAAATAAAAATTTTTCAAGAATATAAATGCAAAAAAGGCGCCGGAAATTATAGCAACCTTTTTGTTGTAATCTTTTATTATTAAATAGACCACTAGGGCATTCAGTACTACCATCAATGTTGCAATAAAATAAAGAGAATCATAAACTTCAATACCTGAAATTCTTGCAAAAATAGCTGTCACTGCATAAATTGTAATTCCATGAATCCATAGAACATTGTCATGACCAGCAGCAGAATAAGATGGATGATATTTTTGGTTGCCGATGTCATTAAGATGTTGAGATAGAAAATAATATGCAAATCCATCACTGGCAAAATACGAGTGAGGAAAATCATGTGTGATTTTATTATTATATGGATTTGAATTCAAAAAAAAGAACAAACTAGTGAATAGCATAACTAAAAATAATATTTCTATAATTTCATACTTTGCAATTTTGTTAATGTTCATTTTTTAAATAACTATTTCAGTGATATCTTTATAAATTTTGTTTTTTATAAAAAAACTTTTCTTTATTTGGAAATATTTTTAAACTTCAAAACAATTATTCTAATTATGATTTGTCCAGTCTGTGAAGGTGATAATGTCGAGGAAGAAATGGATGATAAAACCAAAAATTATAGATATTGGTGCCCTGATTGTAATTATGAGTGGGAATAACTTCTTTTAATAATAACATTTAAAAATAATCAGCTTGTTCTATCTCTAAGGTCTCTATATATGCCCTGTATAAATAAGCTATATGGCTATATGTGCCTCTAAAGATATTATCCTAGACATATTATCCAAGATTTCTGAAAGAAATCTTTTAAAAAGGTATAACGTGCTATTTACTTTATGAAACTGCACGATTAAAAAAACAAGAACTCACGCCTCTGTAGCATAGTAGCTATTGCGGCAGACTTGTATAATTAAAAATTATAAAATATTATAAGATATCTGCAGGTCGGGGGTGCGACTCCCCCCAGAGGCTTTTTTGATTTAGCTGCTGTAACTTCAGATGTTATAACTATTATTTTTAGATTAATAATATTAATTTTGAATGTATCTGTGTTTAGGATAACTTATTCCTTACTAAGTCAAGAGTATTAATTTCAACTCTCTGCTTTGGAAGTATAAAAAATGTAATAAAAAAATAAAAGTAAGAAGCAAAAAAGAAAAAATGTGATAAAAAACAAAATTTTTTAAATATTCCAATCTTTCTAATCGAATGGCAAAACTTAGTTCTGTTTTCAATGTTGAAAAACTTCTTAATTCAAAGAAGAGTATAATCGATATAATTACTCAACTTGAGAATATTATGCTTGATTCGAGTATTTCGATAGATGAAAAGGAGACTATTATTTCAAATGTTTATCAGGTAATACAAAAAAATAACTTACAATTTATTAAATATAGAATAATGTTTTATCTCGGAAATCCAAATATAAGCGAGTCGAGTTTAATAGACTATCTAAAGAGACATAATAATAATTATTCTTTTAAAAAACCTATTCTTGTTTCTGATAAGGAGAAAATTAATGAAACGTCAATTCTTGATAATGTTGAGAAAAGAAAAAAAGAATTGATGATTCTTGAAACTGTGCGTAATAGTGTTTATAATGACTTAGAAAAAATACTGAGTGTTTATAGGCAAATTCATTTAAAAATTTTCAAAGAAGACCCTTACTCTTTGTTGTTAAAATATCATTCGAAGTAGTAACGCGTGCATATTAAATACTTAGTTTGTCTAAGTAACAAACAATTTCTGCTTTACAACATCACAACTTTTATAAATAAATTGATTTTTCGTACAATATATCATAATCGATATATCGGTTTAGATATAATATTTAAGTTTAAAAGATTTAAGTGTAAAAGTATAAATAATATGCTTTTACTAATATATTTTACTAATGCGGGTGTTTTTGTGATAAAAGGGCATCTTAAACTTGTAATTCTTACAATTATGCAGAAAAAGGATGTTACAGGCTATGAGGTTGCTAAAGAGATTAAAAGAATTACTGGAGTTCAGCCAAGTTTTGGAAGTATTTATCCAATACTAAAAAGTTTAGTAATTCAGAATTTAGCTAACACGAGAAAAATCAATAATAAAAAATATTATCGTATCACGATTGAGGGAAGGAATACATTAAAAAAAATTGAGGATCATAAAGCTGAGATTATAAAGCATATCAGAGAAGGAATGGTTTTGTTTCAAGCCATATCTCCTGCTGACAGTGAATTTTTTGATCATGTAATTGATTGTATGCACAATGATAAGCTTCCTTTACATAGCCTTGGTAATGTGAGGTTAAAGATTGCAAAAAAGCTCTTTGAACTAGAAAAAAAAGGTTTGGTTTCAAAATATAATACTAAAATAAAGAAAATATTTAACGAAACACTCAGGAAATTAAACAACATAAAATAAAAAATGAAACGGCCAATAATTGAACTTAAAAATGTCTGGAAAACTTATGTGATGGGAGATAATAAGATTCATGCGCTCAGAGGACTTACTATGACTGTAAGCCAAGGAGAGTTTGTTGCTATTCAAGGTCCAAGTGGTTCAGGAAAAAGTACTGCTATGAATATGATCGGTTGTTTAGATATTCCTACTACTGGAATAGTAAAACTAAATGGAAAGAATATTTCAGAGTTATCAGAATCAGCACTTGCACAAATTAGAGGAAAAAAAATAGGATTTATTTTTCAAAAATTCAACTTGATAAATACACTTACTGCTCTTGAGAATGTTACCTTACCAATGATTTTTCAGGGAATATCTGAATCAGAGAGAAGAAAAAGAGCTATTGAGCTCTTAAAACTTGTTGACCTATATGATAGAATTGATCACAAGCCAAATGAGTTAAGTGGAGGTCAGCAACAAAGAGTTGCAATTGCTCGGGCATTAGCTGTTGATCCTGATGTCATTCTTGCCGATGAACCGACAGGGAATCTTGACAGCAAAACAGGTTCTGCTGTAATGAATTTTTTGCAGAAACTTCATAAGGAAAAAGGAAAAACAATAGTTTTGGTTACACACGATGATAAATTGGCACATTATGCTGAACGAATAGAATTTTTAAAAGATGGAATCATTGTTAAGACTTATAATCATAATTAAACAAATGAAATATAACAATAAAGTATAAAAAGTATGTTAAGTATATGAAGGGTGATAAAAATGAATAAAATAAATAAAATAATTACCATTATTTTTTTGTTGGCCATAGCAATGAGTTTTTTCACATCAAATGTGAATGCACAACCACTCTTAAAAGCTTCACTGTCAAAATATGAACCAACTCCTGCTGAACCTGGCAGTTATGTTACTATTTATGTAAAGGTTGAAAATCAGGGTAATGGTGTCGCACAAAACGCTCGTTTAGAAATAATACCAGAATTTCCCTTCACACTTGATAATTCTGACGATGCTGTCAAAGTAATCGGAATTCTTGGAGCACAAAAAGATTATGTTGCTGATTTTAAAGTTAGGGTTAGTGAAAATGCTGTACCTGGCGAAAATGAATTAAAAATTAGATATATAGATGATCCTACTTCTGGAAGTTGGATTGAGAATAAATTGATCATACAAGTTAATATTAAAGGAGCAAATCTGGCTATTGATTCAATAAATGTGGAGCCAAAAGAGATAAGTCCTGGAAGTACAGCAAAGATAAATATTGCACTTAAGAATATTGCTGATTCGTTCTTTAAAGATATTTCTGTTAATCTAAATCTTGCTCCAGTAACAACTGCAACTTCTATATTATATGACCAACCTTTTGCGCCCGTTGGCAGTGGATCAGAAAAAAGAATACCTATTCTAGAAAGAGGTAAAATCCAAAATGTCGATTTTAGTATTATTTCTTATCCAACCGCAACTCTTGGTGTATATAAACTTCCTTTAATAATAACTTATTACGATTCATTGGGAACGCAGCATACCAAATCTGATTTAATTGGTATAGTTATAAATTCTGAGCCAGTTATCGAGGTTAGTTTAGATAGTAGTACAATATATTCGTCAAAATTGACAGGAGAGATTGTTTTGAAGATTATAAATAAAGGTTTGGGAAATATTAAATTTTTAGATGTAACACTCAAGGAATCATCTAATTACGATATTTTGTCAACTTCTAATAGAAAGTATATTGGAAGCCTTGATAGTGATGATTTTGAAACAGCAGAGTTTAGGGTAACACTTAAAGATCCAGAAAAAGCAGAATTCCTCATACAATTATCATACAAAGACTCAAATAATAATCAGTATATAAAAGATGGTATTGTTAAATTAAAGTTATTAACGCCGGAACAAGCAGGAACAAAAAAGGGTAATGGCTTTGGGATAATTATTATAGTATTAATAGTACTAATAGTTGGATTTTTTATAGTTAAAAATATAATCAGAAAAAAGAAAGATAACTAATTGCATAAAAAAATAGGAGAATATCTGATTTTTTTATTTTTTTCAACGTTAATTACCTTTTATCTTTATTTTAATTAATGAATTAATTTTAATTAATAAATTATAAGAATAAGATACAAAATGCTTAAGGACTATATTAAAATTGCATTTGGAAATATGACTCATAGAAAATTAAGATCCTGGCTTACTATGATTGGAATATTTATAGGTATTGCTGCAGTTGTTTCTCTGATAAGCCTCGGGCAAGGATTAGAAAATGTTGTTGTTTCTCAATTCAATGTGGCAGGTCCTAATATTATAACAATTCAGGCATCAGGAACTAGGGATGGTCCTCCTGGCTCAGGAGTTGTTACACCACTTACAAAAAAGCAACGAGACAAAGTTGCTGCAGTCAATGGCGTTGATATTGCAATTGGTAGACTGATTGCAACAGGCAAAATAGAATTTAATGACAAATTAAATTTCGGATTTGTAGCAAGTATGCCAGGTGGGAAAGAGAGAAAAGCTGTAGAAGATATAGCGAATTTGAAAATAATAAAAGGACGTATGCTTAGAGATGGAGACACAGACAGTATTATAATTGGTTATGGTTTGCAAGATAATAGTAAAACAAAATTTTTTGGGAAAAAATTAGATGTTGGTACAAAAATTTTGATAGAGAATAAACAATTTACAATTGTTGGAGTATTAGATAAAAAAGGAAGTTTTACAATTGACCAGGCAGTTTTAATGAATGAAGAACCAATGAGAGAAACTTTTAATTTACCCGATAATAAATATGATATTATTGTAGTACGCGTAAAAGATGTTAACAGAATAAGTAATGTTGAAGCAACTATAGAGAGAGTATTACGGAAAGAGAGAAATGTTAAAGAGGGAGAAGAGGATTTTACTGTTCAAACTTCACAGGCAGTAATTAACAATTTGAAATCAACATTGTTCGCTGTTCAATTATTTGTTTATATTATTGCTGGAATATCAATAGTTGTTGGTGGTATAGGTATAATGAATACAATGTACACTGCGGTCTTGGAGAGAACAAAAGAAATAGGAATAATGAAATCAATTGGTGCAACAAACAAGACCATTTTTACTTTATTCTTTATTGAATCGGGCTTTTTAGGATTGGTTGGTGGAATTATTGGTATAGGATTGGGTGTTGGAATTGCTGCTGGTTTGTCGGCAGTAGCTAGAATTATTTTGAATTCTGAATTATTGACTGCTTATTTTTCATTGTGGGTTATCTTTGGTGCACTTATTTTTGCATTTATAGTTGGTACACTTGCAGGTGTTCTTCCTGCTTTGCAAGCTTCAAGAACAAATCCAGTAGATGCCTTAAATTTCACAAAATGAAATCTTACAAAATAATTTATTTATAAAAAATATTTGTTTATAAAAAATAAGAAAATGAAAAAATAATTAACTTTGAATAAAGCATGAAAATTAACAGAGATTTAGTGAGTTATTCACTCCGGAATATTGTAAAAAGAAGAACAAGATCCTTTCTTACAATATTATCAATATTTATAGGAATAATGGCTATTTTTGCACTCATTAGTTTTGGTCAGGGTTTATCAAATTATGTTGATTCGATTAGCAATCAAATGGGTGCTGATAAACTAATAATAATGCCAAAAAGTAGTTTTGGTAATCCCACACTTTCAAATGATAAGTTTACAGAAGATGATGTTGAATTTATACGTAAAATCGTTGGTGTAAAAGAAGCAACGGCAATGAACTTAATGTCTATTCAAGTTCAAAGAAGAATAAGTGATAAGCCGAAATATACTTATGCAATAAGTATACCTACAGATGGACCTGGATTTAGAATGCTTAGCGAGTTGATGGATATTGAACTTGAACAAGGCAGACTGCTTACAAAAGGTGATATTTCTAAAGTGGTTGTTGGTTGGGAATATGGCCAACCAAATAAAATATTTGCTAAACCCATCAGTGTAGGAGATAGTATTATCATTAATGGAAAGAAAGTTAAGGTAATTGGTATTTTACAAAGTTTTGGCAATCCTTCAGACGACAAGCAAGTTTATTTTACAGAAGAAGGTCTAATTAATGTTTTAGGTGCAAAAAGAGAATACATTCAGATAATTGCCAGATCTCAGCCAGGTGAAGATCCTAATCTTATTGCAGACAAAGTCCAAGAAAGATTTAGGAAATACAAGCATCAAGATGAGGGCAAAGAGACATTTACTGTTCAGACATTCCAAGATTTGATAAAAAGCTTTGGAACAATACTTACAATTTTGAATGCGGTTCTTGTTTTAATTGCTCTGATTTCTGTTGTTGTTGCTGCTGTTAATATTATGAACACAATGTATACTGCCGTGTTAGAAAGAACAAATGAGATAGGTGTTATGAAAGCAATTGGTGCTCAGAATAAAGATATACTATTTATTTTTGTCTTTGAAGCTGGTTTTCTTGGTCTTTTAGGGAGTGCTGTTGGAATAATTCTGGGTTGGGGTGTTGCCGAACTCGGAAGAGTTATTGCTGCGGGTGCTGGCTTTAGTATGTTGAAGCCAGTATATCCTTTTTGGCTTATTTTAGGTTGCCTTATTTTTGGTTTTTTAATGGGTGCTATATCCGGCTTAGCTCCGGCAATACAGGCGAGTAGGCATAAACCAGTAGAAAGTCTAAGATATGAATAGTTTGGTTTAAAATTAAAATAATAGTTTAATGATAATTTTTTTTTAATACGTTTTTATATTTTTTATACTTTATTTTGTTATTTATTTATCTTTATATTAGTTATTTACTTCTAATTTATTATTTAAATTTATTATTTAGTGGTATTAATGCTAAATTAGGAATTTAATTTCTAAAAATTATTTTAGTCAGAAAAATATAATTACAAATAGTGCAAGAAACAGCATTGCTCCCATATCTCCTATACTTGTTAGAATTGGTATTAAGTAGGTGGAAGGATCTTTTCCTCTCTTAAAAAGATAAAATCCCAAGCTAACTGATATCATAAAAACTAATTTTAACAAGATAAGCGATATTGCCAAAGACATAATTATAATCTTTAAAAAAATGCCAATATTTAATGGGTAACCCTTGAGTAACGCGATTATGTAGCCAATAACACTTAAATAAAAAGCCAGAATTATTGCTATAGTATATAGAGTGCTTTTCAAATCAGAAATATCCTTTGATTTCTGCCAATTTGACTCATTAATTCTTCCCAAATAAAGTAGTGTTGAATATTTGCTTGCTAAAACAGTAGATAGATTACCCATCATGTGATTAAGTGCTGGTATTATAATAATAAGCGGAATAATTTGAATAACCTTTTCTTGAACTATTTCAATTCCGATTCCTCCGATGCTACTAATTATAGATGAAAGAATTAACATCCTCAGACTTTCTCTCACTATCTTTTTTGTTATTGTCTTCATTTTTTATGCAATAAATAGTTATCTCCTAAGATATTTTATCTATTGAGTTATATCTCTTAATTTTATTTGTTGATTTATACCTCTTAAATTTATATTATCTTCTAAATTATCATTAATGTGAATATTAGTCCTATTGCACCAGCAACATCCCCTATAGTTGCCATAAAAGGACCCATAATATTATTAGGATCGTTTCCTCTTAAATAAAACATTATACTGAGTGTTATTGTAACTGGAATTGTAAGAATAGCTCCACATAAAGCAGATATTCCTCCAACAAATATAATTTGGGGTGAATTTTTATGAAAAAAAAGTAATGTTGACAGAAATGCTATAAACCCAAGAATAAATCCCATAATTATAGAGAGTACAAAGCTCGCTATTAGATTTCCAACAACATGCTTCTCATATTTTTTATTCAAATCCAACGTACCTAGATGTAGTGCAGAACTAATTCTGGCGGCTACGCTTCCAGATAAATCACCATTTAAGTCGAGTAAACCTGGCCAAAGTATAAATAATCCAGGCAGCAACCATAATTTATCGCTAATATATAAAAGCAATGTACCAACTGCAAGACCCCCTGTCAAAGAAAAGATCTCACTACTCAATATTTCCTTAAAGTCTTTTTCCATCTTAATTTTATTTATTTACCATTAATATATTTATTAATGCTAAATTTGGCTGTTTTTGATTAAATTTTATTATTGATGGCATCTCTAATCAGCTTTTCAGTATGAGCACTACCCACCAAAACTATTTCATCACCAGCATCTAATGTTGTGTCTTTGTTTATATTAAAAATCCAGTTGTCATTTCTTTTAATACCAACTATTGTTCCTCTAGTCAGAGTTCTAATTTTGAGCTCACCAATTGTTTTTTTTACATAAATAGAAGTCTTTGGCACCTTCTCTACAATTACTCTTTTTTCTGCATTTGAAAATATGTCTTGAATAATATCTGGTTGCTTTTTGTTTTTTGAGACTCGAGACAATTCTTTAGCGTTATCAGCTATTCCCTTAATTCTATCTGTAATTTCCATAATGTACAACCTTTCCTCGTCACTTATATCTCTTATCTTGAACAGTGCTCTATATATTTCTTCCTCGATTTTCTCAAAATTATTAAACATATCTTCAACTTCTTTGCAGATCTTAGTATCGTGTAAGAAGACTGCACTGTATGATAGATCAACCATTAGTTCAGACATGTCCTTTAATTTGAGTATATTCTCCTTTATATTGCCCATTTTTATTTCCTCCTCTTAATATTTGTATACTGATTTTTTTAAGTGTTGTGCTTAATAAAAATATGAATAATTTGTATTTAAATATCTTTTTGAAAAATTTGGTAACACCTTCAAGTGTTTATTTTTTATGAGATGAGGATGCTTTGTTTTAAAATTCAGGAGGCAAAACTTTTAAAGAGATAAATCCTGTAGGGTAGTATTAAATTATGTATGTTTAACATTTTTAATATTTTTTAATATATTCTTTAGATTAGAAAGGATAAATTTAAATAAGAAAAGCTCTTGTATTTTTTATATATAATTTTTTTATATTTATAAAGAGATTTTTAGAATTAGAGAAGGTGATTTATATTATCAAAAAATTAGAAGATGTTAAAGAAATTGAGTCGATGAAAAGAATTTTTTTTCAGTCAATTGAAAACATCACACCTAAAGAAATAAAAAAAAATCCCATAATTGATCTTTCAAAAAAAGGAAAAATTAAATTCAGATTAAATAAAAGATTAATTGAAAGATACAATTTGGAAGAATGGCTTGCCAATTACAAAAAAGAAGTTATGGTTTCAACTGCGGGTATTCGAGGAGTGCAAAATATTCTTTATTATTGGGATACAAGATTTCAAATACATCAATTAGGTGTTGCACTCGCAACCCTCGGAAAGGCGTTAGTACTCAAAGAAAAAATTTCAAACAGAGAAATTCAAAAAATAGCTTCTTCTGAAGTACGCTATAATTCAAAGGCATATGTTGAATTGATTTCAAGGATTCAAGCTGCACAGGGTATAAAAACCCATCTAATTAAAGATGATAAGGTTACTACAATATGGATGAGTTCTTTTTTAATTTTTAAACATGATTATGATGGCGGTGAATATGTAACTTCTAGTCACGGAATAACAAGTAAAATAGCTACAAAAGATTTAGACAATCAAGGAAGCCAATTTTTGCCAGAAATATCAATGGAATTTGTTAGAAAGATTGAGGAAATTATTCAGATCGCAAAAAAAACTGGTTATAATATTATTTTATCTGAAAAAAACAATCCCTTGATTGTAAATGATATTGAAGGTTTTGACGAATACACTGAATATTTAAGAAATGGAGTTGCAACTAATGATTTATTAAATATCATTAATAGAGCAGAGACTAATGGGTTTAAAATAATGCTGGAATGCGTCGGTGGCTCAATCGGTTATACTATGTTTCAAATTTTTAAAAACCTTAAAATACTTGGCGTTTTTGACTGGTGTAACTTGTCAGAAGATCCATTTTTCCATGGTGTAGGCAAAAAAATTGTTGATAATAAAATATTAGATTTGAGTTGTGATGCAAGTTTAATTTCTGTTGTTGAGACAATGGGTTATGAAAAAATACTTGCCGAGATGCCGATTGGTTATGTTGTATTAATCAGCGATCCTGATGGTGATAGGTTAATTACTGCGCAAATAGAAAGCAAAAAAAGAGTTAAAAAAATTGAAGAACTAGGTATTTCATATATACCTCTTGATGAAGACAGAGTTCTTACAGTTTATACACCAAACCAATCTTTTTTATTGACAATGGATTACTATATGCAATCATTAAAAAGAGCGAAATTATGGGATAATCATCCTCGTTTTATTATTAAAACAACTGCTTCTGCGGGTTATTGGAATACTTGGGCTAATTCTAATAAAATAAAGGTTATTGACCTGCCTGTTGGTTTCAAGGAAATTGCTGGAATGATGAAAAAAATTGAGTTTCAATTATTAACCAATCTAGATAAAGATGTAAAAGTACATGACATATATGGTAACCAAATAAATTTAGGTACTGATCCGAGACTTGTTTTTGCAGGAGAAGAAAGCGGTGGAATGATTACTGGTCCTGATGAATTAATTAAAAGTTTAAATGGAAGAATGGCTATTGCAATGAGAGAAAAAAGTGCGGGGGAGGCTGCAGTTTTGCAGACAGCGATGGCGGCAGAATTATTTTTAAAGAAAAAAACCTTTAGCGAATATTTCGATACTATTTTTAAAAAAAATCGAATTAAAGAGATGTACGATGTTCGCGAAGATGTTGTTTTTTTTAATGAAAGCGAGCCAGATCCGGAAAAATTCAAAATAGAAAAACTTAAAGGTGAAGCTCTGCGCGACACAATTAATGAGTTTTTCTTAACTATTTGTTTTGGATATTTAGAGGGATTGATAAAACTCGATGATGTAAAAGGAATCATGAGAGAAGCTTGTCCATCTTTGTATTTTTCAGAACTATTATCAATAAAATTTGTTGGTGATGGAACTTTCATACGTTTTAAAGATAAATATTTGGAAATTAGAAAATCTGGCACAGACGCAAAAATTAAGTTTTATGCAGGGGGTTCAAATAAAAAAGATATTTTACTATTTGTTAAGGAGTTATCAAAATTTAAGGGGGAGAAAGGTCCTTTATTTAGAAAACATTTTTCTAATGATTATTGTCGAGCAGTAATTGAAAAGGCAAAAAAATTCTACAAAGATTTTGAGAACAATATTTGAGATATTTTTAATATTTGATGTGTTCTTTTTAATTTTTTATAATATCTTTTTCTATTTAGAGTTTGTTTTCTTATTTATTGTTTGGTCAAATTTTTGTTTTGCCTTGTTCTCTTTGTGATATATAGAATGACTCGCACGTTTTTCGAACAAAGAGATTGCTATGCTGATGATGTCTGTTTGGTAATCTTTCAAACCTTTTTCAGCAAAAATTTTTTTAGCGTCATCAATACATTCCTTCATTAATTTAATATTCTCGTGCCTTGCTCTTTCATCCTCAAGCAATTCCTCTTCCTCAGAAAGATATACTTCTTCCCATATGGGATAATTACTTTTTTCTGTTATTCTCGGAAATGACTTGCTGAACACCATTTTATAAGAGAAGTTAGAACTCTATATAAAGATTATGGAGAAAAAAGCGAAAAAACAAGTATTTTATAACTATAATATTGGCAAAATAATATGTGATAATACGTTTATAATACTGTAACATATGATAAAAGTAATCAAAAATTAATTAATGGGCCAGAAAAAATAATAAAACAAATTAATTTTATAATATTTAATGTTAGTTATTAGATTTCATTATAACCTATTGCTTTAAATCATATTTCAATTCACATCTCAAATTTTTGCATCCCTTGTTTCAACGCACTCGGTTCGTCTCCACCATGCCATGTAAATCTCGGCCTTATCTTTATAGGATACATTTTTTCGTTCGTATCATCAAAAATTATTGCCGCGCCTTTTTCCCTTGGAAGGTTATCAAGCTGTTCAATTAATCCTTCTTGCATGTAACTTTGCATTAAAGTTCCAAGTGCTTGAACATCAAGCTTTGCTGTTATTCTATGAGCAATAACAGTATCACTCTGAGTTAAAACATCTGTGTGAATTTTTCCTGGTTGTTGTGTTGCCAGAATCAAACTAATGCCTGGCTGCCTCCCCTCTCTGAGAATTGTGACAAGAGGATCTGTTGCAAGAGTTTTATTTTTTAGAGGTATAAATTCATGAGCTTCATCAATAACAAGCCAAACAAGAGGAAATTCTTGCTTTGTTTCTTCTTTGTCAGAAAAATAATTCATAGATTGTCTTATATCAAGGAATTCCTCGTTTTTTCTTGCTCTCATTCTCTCATTAAAAAGTTTTTTTGCAATAAGACCAATAACTAAGTTTTTTATTTTCCAAGAATCTTGGATAGTTGCATAGCATGAAACATCAAGAACAGTTACCTGGCCACCTTTTGCAAGCTCTTTAAGTGAAGTTCCTTTATTATCAAATATACCCCAGTTTTCCGCATTCAAAAACCTGTTTTTTGCAGCACTTTTAATTTCTCTGTCAGTTTCTTTATCTTTTTCAATCTCTATAATAATGTCTTTAATTGAGTATTCTTTTTTTGTTTCTTGTAAATTATATATGACTCTTTCAATTAAAACACCAATAGGTTCATTTTCACTAATCCCAAAGCTCATACACCAATCATTTGCATCTAATTCACTTGGCAAAATAGAAAAAGGAAAATCTGTTGGAATATTTTTTTTCTTAAAATCAGCATAATATTTATTTGGAGTATAAATTGTTATATTTAATGCTTTGTCTTGCAATCCCCACTGGTTAAGAAGGAGTTTATCCTTTTTATTAGGGTATTTCATTGTCCAATAAACACCCATAGTATCAAGCATTATAATCGAAATATTTTCTTTTACTTCAGGAGGAAGATCACTTATCCCTTCTGCGATAACACCCATTGTATAAGATTTTCCACCTCCGCGTTTACCACATATAAAAACTACATGGCTCTTTGAAACATCGAAAAGCACAGAATTGCTTAAACTAGTAGTTCTACCCATTTGTATGTAGTGCTTACCAATAAAAATCGTGCCTTTCTGTCCATATTTCTGTCTATCAAATTCGTTCCTTCCAACAATTACTTCATACATATATACTTTATAAAACTACAAATATAAAAAGGTATTGGTGTTTTTTTATATACAAAAATTTTATGAATAAAAAAATAGAAAAAATAATTTTGAGAATACATATCTTTAAAAGTAATAAATATGGTTTTATAATAGAAAATTTATTTTTGAGTCATCGGAACTAATAAATATTTTTTATAATTAAAAATCAGATGGTTGTCATTTGATTTTTTTATTAGCTCCAGTCTTTCTCGAATATTGTTAATATTAAACATTTTTAATATCTTGAATATTATTATAAATACTAAAAAATATAAACATAACTATGTTGTTTATTATATATGGATAAAGAATATGAAGACAAAAAAAATAAAGATTTTAAGAAGCAAGAACTTATCGATTATTGGCGTCGCTATAACATAATAAGAGATGAAAGTCTTTTAGAGGCGTTCAAAAAAACAAGAAGAGAAAATTTTGTTTTAGACGAGTATAAAGATCATGCATATATTGATGCACCTCTTCCAATACTTAATGGCCAAACAATATCGCAACCCACTACAATAATGATTATGCTCCAAGCTTTAGAGTTAAAGCCAGATGACTGTGTTCTCGAGATAGGGGCAGGTTCCGGATATGTTGCTGCAATAATGAGTCATTTATGCAAAAAGATTTATGCTGCAGAAATTATTCCACAACTTGTAGAGTTCGCAAAACAAAACCTGAAAAATGAGGGAATAAAAAACGTGATTGTTTTGCAGGATGACGGAAAACTTAATTATAAAAATTATTCTCCCTTTGACAAAATAATTGTGAGTTGTGCATGCCCAAAAATTCCGGATATTCTTATTAAGCAGCTAAAAGAAAACGGATTGCTTGTAATTCCAGTAGGACCTATTAATGTTCAGGAAATGTTCGTAATAAGAAAAGGATTAAAAAAAGAAACCAAAAATACTCATTCTAAAAGTGTTGATCAAGAATTAAGTATTAAGAGTCTTGGAGAATTTATATTTGTACCATTGCAAGGAAATTATGGGTATTAGAACAACACAAAAAAGTTACAATACGTAATTAATAATTGTAATTAATAATATAAATTATAGCAATAATTAATAATTAATATAATCAGAAATAAAAAGAATAATTAGTAAATAAAAAACTTCTTGCTTATGAAATTTTATAAGATTTCTTTACTTGTTTTTGTTATTCTTTATTAACACTTTTTTCTCAATACTTAGCGGTTTATATCCTGAAATATTTATTATAGCAGTAATAGTATAGACTCCTGTTTCTTCTGGTATTAGTGTTGTGTTTTTTGTTAAATATATTCTGCTCGGTGTTTGTTGCGTGGTTTTTGTATTTGTTTTTATTGATGATTTTGGATTAAAGATTCCTATTTTTGCAGGTTTTCCTTTGGGTGTTAAAGCACTAACAATGACTCCTTGATTATGTACATTATAAATTCTTGGTTTAACATCAATATAAATATCTTCTCCTATACTGAAAACTTCGGAAGTGTCAAAGCAATTTGCATCACGACAAGTTAAAATATTTGCCTGTAGTGAAGGCATCACATTTATTGAAAAAACATTACTGCCTAATGTTCTTTTGTTGTCATAATCAATAATCACAATATTGCATGTTTGTTGAACACTGTCTTCCCTAATTAGCATAAAATTGTTAAGACTTCCCCAGAACACATTCAAAGAAGGAATTGTTACCGATGTTATTGAAGGCATTGGATAAGGCTCGGTAGGGCAAGTTACAATAACAGAAATATTCATTTTTTTTGTCTCGTTACCTAAGTTAGCAACAAAGTAGTTTAGGCTAACGTTATTATTCTCACTAAAGTACCTATTAACAATAACTTCGCCATAAACTCCGTCGTCAATTTCGTATCCATTATGCTCGTATCCATTATACGAAGAAGCTCTTACAATCATTATGGTTGTACCAATCAAAATAATGCATAAAAATAATGAGAATACATAAAAAAAATGTGTATAAAAAATTCTATTTATATAATGACCATTATTATGATAAGAATTATTATTATGGTCTCCTTTGTATTCTTCCATCTTGTTAACTGTCTTTTTGTTTTTCATTTTACTCTACCTTTACAGCTGCATATTCATAGTAAGGTATATCTGAATAGTAACTATCCATATTTCCAAAAGTGTAATTATAATAAGATTCTATTCTTCTGATACTGATGCCTTTTCTGAGTTGTTTTATAGATGTCAAGCCATCTCTATAGAATAAAAAAGTTGCTCTTCTATCAGAGAAAGTGTATGCTAAACTCACGTTTTCATCATAAATACTTATTGGGGAATCATTTTGTTTTAATAAATATACATTACTATCTGATTCATATTTAATAAATAATAGGCCGGAACTATGTGTACTATTTGTTTCTCCAAACATTATTGCTTCAATATATACCCCGTCAATAGTTGCATTTCTTTCATATCCAGATAAATTAATAGTCGTGTTAATTGTTTGTCCACCATTAATTAATAACTTCATACTTCCATTGTTTTCTTGAGTCATGTTTATAATGACAAACTCATGATTAAAAGCAGTAAATCTTTCATTAATTTCCTTTTCAAAAAAAGAAGTTCTATTTATTGGAGGATTTAATTCGTCATTATCACTTTCAAACGGGATATTACAGCCAGGGTCTTCTGCATCAGCATAATCATCATAATCATTATCCATTCTATCAACGCATCCAGATGCCTCGATGTTATCATTTAAATCGTCGCATTCATTATCATCAAGATCTATAAATCCATCTCCATCATTATCTATTCCGTCACTACATTGTGGTTTTTCGCTTGGGTCGTCATAATTATCACATTCCAAATCTATTCTTATTCTTTCATCAGGGTTGTTATTTTCATCCGGAATATTTTCTACGCCGTAGTCTGTTGTGTTATCTTCATCATTATCTATTCCATCATTACAGTCGAACAGCTCTGTATGATCAAATATATTTCTACATTTGTTGTCTGAGGGATAATCTATAAATCCATCTCCATCATTATCAATTCCGTCATTGCATTCCGAATCTTCACTCGGGTCATACCTACTAAAGCATCCAAGTTCTTCAAGAAAATCAGTCAGTCCATTTTCATTATTATCTATGCCGTCATCACATTCACCCATTGTATTATTTATTGATTCACTATCATCAAACACACTTACGCATCTAGAATAATCTCTTTTTGTCATTGGAACTGCAAAATAGTCAAAGAATGAATTTCTGTCATCATCAATATTGTTATAGCATTCATAATTTTCACTATTATCTGTACTGTTTATGCAAAGCGAATCTTGAGGATAATCTATAAATCCATCTTCGTCGTTGTCTATTCCGTCATTACACTCTGGTTCTTCAGAAAAATCAAAAAAATTATTACATTCTGTATCAAAAGGATAATCAGTCATTCCATCTCCATCATTATCAATTCCATCAACGCAATCAAATAATTCGCTATGATCCTCGTTACTTGTGCACATTCTGTCATTAGGATAATCTGTTAGTCCGTCTCCATCATTGTCTATTCTGTCATTGCACTCAAATAATTCAGACGGATCAATTTCGTTGAAGCAGCCAGGATCTCCAATAGCGTCAATTCTTCCATCTCCGTCATTGTCTATTCCATCATTGCATTCATTTGTATCTAATTCAAAATCATCAAATACACTTATACAGCCAGAATAATCCTTGTTTCTTATGGTGGGAGGAGAATAGTCATAATAACTATTGTTGTTATCATCTTTTCTATTGTTGCACTCATATGTTTCTGAATTATCATCAATATTTCTGCATTGCGGATCATTCATATCTGTTAGTCCGTCTCCATCATTGTCTATTTCATCATTACACTCTAATTCTTCACTTATATCTATTTGGTTATCACACCCAGGATCATTAGGATAATCTGTTAGT
>JAWABG010000015.1:0-27368 GCA_038884715.1 Candidatus Woesearchaeota archaeon
GATCATTACTACTCTAAAATAATATATTTAGTTTATGCGATTCTCTCCAAAAAAAGCAACATTTAAAAAATCAGAAATATAATCACAGATATTAAATATAAGTATATTTATTTATATTAATATTAAACATAATTAAATATAGTAATAGATAATAAATAGAGTGTATAGATTGGAAGAACTATACAAATTGGAAAAAGAGGTGTACTGTTTTGTTAATTAGTCCTGATAAGTATTTTAGAGTTTGTAATGGGGAAGTGTTACGTGATATAGACGAATTATATGAATCCCTAAAATACATGGATGACAAAATATTTAGGTTTCATGTAAATGAAAATAAGAATGATTTTGCTAACTGGATAAAATACGTATGGCTAGAGCCAGAACTAGCAACGAAACTATATAAAACAAAAGACAAACAAAAAATATTAGATATACTTAGAAATCGTAAAGAATTTAGGATTCTTGTTTTTAACGCGGGCCATAAATCTTTGAAATTTAAACTCATTAACACCAGAAACCAAGAAGCAGAAATCTCAGGAATAATTGACAATATAGGAAAAGGAAATTCCACACTCACAATGGGAGAAATTGAAAGAAAACTATCTATAAATGATCATGTTGAAGCAGTTAATTATGTTATAACAAGTTTGAAAAATGTTGGAATGTTTAACCAGAATAATTTTATTAATGCGATTGCATATAGAGTTGCTCATGGAGGAGAATTTTATCACGAACCTGTTATTGTAACGCCCGAAGTAATAAGTAAGATTAAGGACTTGTCTGAATTTGCTCCACTTAATAACCCCCCAACTGTTTCTGTAATTTTAGCTGCAATGCATAGCATGCCAGAAAAAAAGCATATAGCTGTTTTTGATACAGCATTCCACGCAGACATTCCAAAAGAAGTATTTTTATATGGATTACCTTATGAGTTTTATAAAAAATACAAGATTAGAAAGTACGGATTTCACGGAATAAGTCATAAATACCTTTCAAGAAAAGCAGAAGAACTTCTTGGCAAAACAGATTCTCAGATAATTACCTGCCATCTGGGAAATTCTAGCTCAATAACAGCAATTGATTCTGGTCAGAGTATGGACACTAGTATGGGTTTTACACCTCTTGATGGTTTAATAATGGGAACAAGAAGTGGAGAGTTAGATCCCGAAATAATATTATACTTATTACGCACAGGAGATTATACTATCGAACAGCTTGAAAAAATATTATATGAGGACTCGGGACTTAAGGGAATTACGGGATACAGTGATGTCCGTGATCTGTGGAAGGCGACACAGAAAGGGGATAAAATGGCAGAACTAGCTCTCGATATGCTGTGCTATAGAATAGCAAGATATATTGGCGGTTATATGACTATTTTACATAATCTTGATTGTATAGTATTTTCAGGAGGCATAGGAGAGAATGCTCATTATGTTAGAGAAAAAGTCTGTAGGGCATTAGAGTTTGCGGGTGTAAGAATTGATTTGGAAAAAAACAAAAAAAATGAGACTGATATTACTGCAAAAGCATCAAAGATAAAAGTATATATAATACCAACAAATGAAGAATTAGAAATAGCAACGGAGTGTTTAAGATTTTTTTAAAACTTTATATTGGAAGACAAAATTTTTATATTAAAAAAAAAATTCAAGAAAATATAAAAAATTCTTTTTTCTTTGGGGTCTCAAGATGTTAATACTAAACAAATCTTAATACTAAATTATTATTACCAGAGTATTAATATAATTTTAATACAATTTCACAGATTTTATAATATCATTGCAGATATTTTATAACATAATTTGTGCTATTCTTCTCAAAAATAGTGTTTTTAATTTTATTATTGTACATAAACATAATAAAATTTATAACCTGAAATTTTGTTCTGCTAATTATGCCTAAATGCGTAAAGTGTGGAATAGAAATAAGAGAAGGAATTTTCTGTAATTATTGCAATCCTAAAACAGATATAAGCATTAAAAAAATTCCAAAGTTAAAGTTTTGTGCTGAATGCAAAAGTGCTTTTATTAGGTATAAATGGAATAAATATGATAATATTGAAGAAGTGTTTGCAAAATTACTAAAGAATACCTTAAATGAAAAAAAATTTAGAATAAATAAGATACAGGAATTTTTAATGAAACCAGGAATAAAAAAAAGGATTACAATAAATGCTTTACTTGGAATAGGTGAACAGATAATTCCATTTGATGTTGAGGTAACATTATGCAATAAGTGCTCAATTAGTCAATCAAGTTATTTTGAGGGAATTCTGCAATTGAAGAATCCTACTAATGAAGTAATGAAATATATTGACTCACAATTTAAAAAAGTAAAAAAAAAAGGTATTTTTATTACGGAACGAAAAGAATTTGATGGGATGATCGAGCTATTCATCACTGACCAGACTTATTTAAAAGTTATTGCACAGAATATTCAAAAACATTTTGGCGGTAAATTATCAATGAACGAAACATTATTTTCTCATAATAGACAAACCGGAAAAAATCTTTATAGGCTAACAATATTACTCGTTCTACCATTGCTGAAAAAACATGATGTTTTACTCTATAAAAAAAGAGTTTACACTGTAACAAATTTAAGTGATAAAATAATTTTAAGAGACATAGAAAATGAGCATAAAACAAACATAAGTTATGATGATGATTATGAAAAACTTGAAATCCAAAAAACAACAATATCAAGAATTAAACCGCACATCGAAGTACTTGATCCTGAGGATTATAGTTCTGTCGAAATAGATAACAAAAAAATTAAGATAAATGATTATTCTATAGGTAAAAAAGTAAAAATAGTTAAGAAGAATGGAGTGTGGATTATTTAATGTGTCTATATTATCATTTAAAGTTATTATTTGTTATTACTTAAATTTATCATTTGTTATATTTAAAGTTATTATTTGAACTATTTCTTATTCTGAACAGAACAAGCAAGAAATTGTTTTTTTGCTAAAAAAACAATAAGAATTATTACATAAATAATTATTGAAAAAATATAACTAACAATTATTCCAAAAATGAGTTGTGAGTCTGGAATTGTATTAATTCTTTCAATCTGGTCTGTTTTTCCTTGTTCTTGCAATGTCTTTAATGCTTGTTGCCTAACGAACTCTGCTATTGTTCCAGTATCAAATATAGCCCCTATTAAATTAACAATTATCAATGCAAGCATAACAAATACAAATGCAAAAGCAATATCTCTCGCCCAGCACACTTTTGCAAGTATTCCATAGACAACTAGCATTGCAAATATTAACATTAAGATATTGATAATCATTGCATCTGAACCATATATAATTACATTATATAGAATAAAAGTAGTCAAAGAGCCAGTGAATAGTGCATAGATAGGCGAGATAACATTAAAAATAAGTATTAAAATTATAGCTAATATTAAAAAACCAGGCATAGGCTTATGCTCAATCTTTCTTAATTCATCTATTTTTTCTACTTCTTTCTCTCCGATACTCAAAGATTTTCTTTGATAAGAAACTTTTCTATTTACTGACTTTTTAGCCGCCATATTTTTCTTGGCCACCAAACTAAATTATATTATAATAAAACACAGTATAACATTCAAATCATATTACAATAGTTTATATTAAAATATAATATAATAATATAAGGATATTAATATTATATAATTTAGAATTTATAAATATTACCTTATTTCACTTTAATTTAAATTATTCATTATAATAATTTAGACTTATTTGTCCTCTTCTCTTGTTTTCTTTTATTTTAATTTTTTCAGGATCATGCTCCTCGCCAACTTGTTTTTTTATATCTATAGCCAAACTTTTTCCAAGAATGTGGCTCAATATTAATATGTCTGCATTCTTAACATCTATTATTGATTTTATTTTATTTCTATATAAAGCCCTAGCTCTAACTCGCCCAATATTTTTTAGTTTAAGAAGGGATAATAACTCTTCCTTAGCCCCATATTTCAATCTGAATCTCAATTTCACCATATCCTTTATCAGTATCTTGTAATTTAATATTTTTGCGAATTCTTCAGCACTATATAGTAACCAATCTGAAATCTCGAGTTTTGCATTAATTTCGCCAGGACAAATATTATATTTTTCTAATAGGAATTCCTCGTCATTTTCATTAATCCAGTCTTCAAAAAAAAGAGCTGTTTTAATACTGCTAAGAAATTCATTAAATTCTTCATCATCATATTCCGAAGGTTCATCCATTAATAACAAAGATTCATATTCAACAAGCTTTGCCTGTATATCATCATATTCTGATGTTTTTACTCTTAACAAAGGCCTTAACTCTAGACAGCTTGAAAGCATTTGCAGATATGAAAATGTTTGATTCTTTGTATTTTTATTTGCTCGTTCTAAACAAGTAATTATAAAATAAGCAGTATAAGGATCTATATACAATTGGGAAACCCTTGAACCAAGAAATGTTGCTTCTAACTTATCTTTTTGTAACTCGTCTGCGTTTCTAAAATGTTTTTCATCATTTTTATCTTTTTTAATAAATTTCCATTCTTTTAATTGTGCAACTATACTTCCAATAAGATTTTTAAGCTTGTCAATGTCCTTAAATTGATGTGCATAAAATGTTTTTGAAAAGAAATCAAACAATGAGTTATAATCACTCACTATCTCACTAGCTATTAAGCTTAAGACATATGTTCTAAGTATTGGTTCAACTGCTAATTTGCTATATATTTTTTCTATTTCGCCATTAATATATATTTCTTTTATTTTATCCTTTTCTCCTTCACTAAAAGCGATTGTGATTGCTTCTCCATATTCATCATTGAAATCAGGTCTTCCGCTTCTTCCAATGATTTGGTGATATTCTAAAGTTGGAATATAGGTAAGACCACGATGACCATAACGCTTGAGATCACGAACTATTGTACGAAAACTAGGAAGATTAAGTCCATAAGCCAAAGTAGGAGTACAACATATTACTTTTATTGTTCCTTTTCTGAATTCATTCTCTATGAGTTCTCTTTGTTTGCTGTGAAGTCCTGCATGGTGGAAAGCAATTCCTTTTTCTAAGCATTGAGCTAGTCTTTTGCATTGTCTTGTTGGATTTATTAAGGCTTTCAATGATTCGTCTGCAATTTTTTTGTAATTTGGATCAAGACTTATAATTTTCAGACTAATTTTTTCTGCTTGTGCTTCTGCTCCTTTCTTTGTATTGCAAAAAACCAATGCTTGTTTTTTAATATTTATTGTATCTAAAACTATGTTAGTTACTGGATCATTATATTTTTCTTGAATCTTAAGAATTTTTTTCATCTTGTCTATTTTTTAAAATAGGATTTTTATATAATTAGGGGTTATATTTATTGATTATGTTTGTGTATCTTTATGTTATGCTATTTATAACAAAGTTTTTAAATCTAACCTTAAATTAATTTTATATATGAAAGCAGTTTATATTATATCTGTTATAATTATAATTATCTCAATTATTACAGCAGTATATTTCTACCAGTATATGCCTGATCGCATGGCTATTCATTGGAATAGTCGAGGAGATGTTGACGACTATACTTCTAAGTTTTTGGGTTTGTTCTTAATACCAATTATTAGTGTTGTTTGCTTTTTATTATTTATATTTATTCCAAAGCTTGACCCTCTAAAGAAGAATTTCAAAAAATTTGAGGATTATTATGATTTTTTTATATTTGTTTTTTTATTATTCTTGTTATATTTATTTATTTTAACAATAATGTGGAACCTTGGCTATTATTTTAATATGATGTCGATGATTATACCTAGCTTTGCATTACTGTTTTATTGTATTGGAGTTTTGATACATCATGCAAAACAGAACTGGTTTGTGGGCATTAGGACACCTTGGACATTGAGTAATGAAGAGGTTTGGAATAAGACCCATAGAGTTGGAGGAATATTATTCAGGATTGTTGCGTTTATATCTTTGTTTGGGCTTTTGTTTCCAAGATATGCATTCATCATATTTATTCTACTTGTGATATTCGTAATCATATTTATTATGATATACTCATATATTGAATACAGAAAGACTGAGACTCTAAAACAAAAAAAGATGAGAAAAATTATTAAATAAAGTTAATACTTATTTTTTATGAAAGAGATTGAAGTAAAGGTTCTGGATGTTGATAAGAAAAAAATAATTGAAAAACTAAAAGAATTGGGTGCAAAAAAGGTTTTTGATGGAATAATAGATACAAAACTTTTTGATTTTCCTTCGAGATCACTTTTGAAAAATAAAATAATTCTGAGATTGAGAAAAGAAGGAACAAAGAATGTTTTGACAATGAAAAAAATTCTTAGAAGTAAATTCACAAATAAAAGATTGGAAATAGAAGTTAATGTGAATGATTACGATAAAATGTTATATATACTTAAGAGTATTGGCTTAAAGAGAGAGATTAATTGTTATCTGAAGAAAAGAATTACATATAAACTAGGCAGTACACATTTCGAATTTGACTTGTTATTGGTTAAAGGTTTAAAGATTCCTTGGATGATGGAAATTGAAGCAAAAAATGAAAAAATAATTAGAAAATATCTTAATATCTTGGGGATTCCTCACAAAAATGCTTTGAATTGGTCTGGTGATATGGTAATTGAATATTATAAAAATAAAAAAGTTATGAAAGCAAAAAATGATTAATAAAAAAATATTTGGATTAATACTAATAGTAGTTCTTATTCTGAATCTTTTTCTTGCCGGATTCAGAATTTATGATTTCTTGTTTTTCTGGATTATTCTTAGTATTGTTATAATTATCAGTTTTTTATTAACGAGAAAGAAAGGATTACAATAAAATATATAAAGATATATAATACAGCAATACTATGAAACATCGTGGTCGTCCCGTTGGTTCTGATGTAAGAAACAATATTATCGATATTCTATACTTTCTTAAAAGTGCGTATGGCTATGAGATTTATAAGCATTATATTGAATTATTCCCAAAGGTAACGCTTAGAGTAATATATTATCATTTAACAAAAGGTATTTCAATGGGAGAGTTCAAGATAGAAAAAATTGAGAAGAATGAAGGAAATTATTCCTGGGGAAAGATGAGCGAGAGAACAATATATTCCTTAGGAGATAATGCAAAACCGTCAATGAATGATTCTGTAAAAAAATATTTCCAAAAAAAGAATAATTAAAAAGATTTTATTTTTTTCTTCTAAATACCAATGCAGATAAAATACATATTAATGCAACCACAACACCAATTGTTGTAAATTCTGGCACTTGATGCGACTCTAAATAACCATAACCAGGAGTTCCTCTGATAGTCTCTGATTCAATCCAAATATCTTGGAATTTTTCCAGAGTTCTCCCGTTGCCATTTCCACCCCATATGTTATTGTAAGTAGTGTTTTCAAAAATGTTATTATCTTTTCTTAGTCCTATTATTCCCTGAGTATTTGGAAGTGCAATACTAGATTGAAGGAGCACACCATTATAATCATATTCTGAAAGGAAGTTTGCCGGATTGCTTGTTATTATTGCGTATCCTTTTATGAGTTCGTTGCCTTGAATTAGTTTTGTTATATGATTTCCATTATTATCAAACACCAATAAGTTTGTAATGTTAAATTCAATATCTGAATAAATTTCAATCCATTCTCTTCCTAAATCAGTTCCATTCGGATTATACATTATTTCACTTATCTGCAATGCATTCACATAACTCATTGTAATAATAAATAAAAAAACCAATTCCCATTTCATTTTTATCCCCCCTAAAATTTTTATAAAAAATTAGATAATAAAATCATTAATAAGTGTTTCTAAGAAAAAATCGGACAATTTTTAGAAATATTGCAAACTATACAGCTGCTCCTGGAAGAAAAATCAAATTTAATAAGATTATTATAGTGAAGAAAAGTATTACATATAAGAAAAACACAATGAACATTATGATTATCATATTTGTTGTCTTGATTCTTGAAAAATATGGAAAACAATAAAAGATGAGATAAATTGAGTAGAATACAAAACTCATGCATAACGCCAAGAACAAGTATGCAATAAAATTTAGGACGATAGACAAATAACTAGATACCAAATAAGAATAATTATTAATAATATTTCCTATTAATAAAACGACTAATGCGATAAATAATGGAGTAGTAGTTAACACATATGTCCTTATAACTAAGCCATAGTGTATTATACCTTTTACTATTTTCAGAGAAATCCAAAGAAAAAACCCTGTCGAGAATAATAAGACTATACTCAAAATTAAAAGAAAAACAAATAGCGTAAAATAATTAAGCTCTGAAAAATCAACACCGACAAGAGGCGAGATTCGTGTCCTCTCTGATAATAAAAAGATAAATAACAACAACAAAACAAATGAATTAATAAGGTAAAATAAAAAGTATGGAAGAATTTTTTTGTTTTTTTCAATATCTTTTATTATATTATCGCTTGACTTAAAAACAGTTTTCCACAACCAAAATATTTTCATATGAACAAAGAAAAAATATTTGTTTATATGCTTTTTGTTTTTGATAAAGACTCCCCAATAATAAGTGCTTTTTTCAAATCTGTTTTTTCAAATCAATAATAAAGTGATAACAGTTTTACATTTAAGACTCAATAGGTACAATGTAGAAAAAATAATCATTTTAGTATAAAATATAATAAAGTCTGTATAATAAAGTCTGTTTGCTATATGTAAGAAAAAAAAATAATTTAAAAAAAACTATTTAAACTAACTAGAAATCTCTTGATCTCACACCTGCTCTTCGTAATTCAGTCGCAATTGATTTGTCATCCATACCCTTTAACCTTAGCTCTTGAATATATTCCTTTATCCATTCACGCTTCTGCTTTTTACTATTATTAAAAGAAATTACGAAACTAAGAATAACTGCAACAAACAATACAAAGAAAACAATAAATGCATAATTAGGTGATTCTGACTCTGTTAGAAGAGATGAATATGCCCGACCCACTTCAGCAGAAACTTTTGTTTTATTAATTGTTTCATTATTTAGATTATTCTGTATCATACCAACATTAGTCGAATTTGTATTAATCGCAAGATCTGTATCAATACCAACACCAGTTATGGTTGTATTAATTGTAGAATTAGGTTTTACTCCAACTATTTGTATAGTAATATTAGTAATATTTGTAATATTCGCTGTGTTCTTTATCTGAGCAAGACCGCTACTTCCTCCACCGCCACCCCCTCCCCCCCTGCTACTTCTCGGAATAGTACCAGATGGAGTGCCTGGAAGCTCAATTATTGTAACATTATTGCTTATCCCCCAATATGAATAATTTTTTCCATCATATAATCTCATCCTACAATGCCAGACATCATTTAATGAAAGATTACCCTTACCTAAAATATAGGAAACTGTTGAATTAGAAGAATAACTGTTACTATAATAACTTGTAACATTCAGAACATCATTTTTATACCATCTCAAAGTTATATTTAATTTATCTCCATCAGCATCACTAATGAAAGAAGAGCAATTAAGATCAGAATTAACTGTTCTTGAAGAATCAATTGAAATCAAAGACGGAGATGGAGTGAATGGTATTATATTTGATTCTGATGATTGCGGGTATGAATAGTTCGAAAAATTACCAATAACAATAGTTTGATTCGGCTGAAGAGTAATATTAATTTCAGAAACATTTCCTAATAATAAAACACCATTAGTCTCATCAAAAATATCATTATAAGGATAGATAATAGATAAATTCTTGAGAGATAATTTTGATTCTAGCTGTTTTACATTTTTGAAAGTCATATTTGATTTAGAAATGGAATATACAAACCGTTGATTGGACTTATTTGAATTAGTAAGATAACTAAAATATAGGTCTGTTCTGTCAAGTCCGCCTTCATAAGGCCTGTATCTTTTAATAGTATTTATTGAATTAGGAATGAAAAATTCCTGCTCATCTGCAAAGTCTACATCCATTCTTACATTTCTATACCAATAATTAGCAAAATCGTGTGTAATATTTGTTGTTCCCATAGAAAAAAGATAACAATTTATGTTTTCATTAAATATATTACCTAAAATTGAGATATTATTTGAGCTCATATTATGAATTTTACTATAATCGTCACTAATCTGCTCGTTACCCTCACTAGTCATACCTTTCCAAATTTCGGCAATTACAATTCCACAAGGTGGCCCTCCTGCATCATCGACCTCATAATTTCTGGAGATTTTTTCCTGAAAATCAAGTATTGAAATATAATTATCAATGATTTTCACATTTTCAGCATGCTGAACCAAAATACCTGATGAACCTGCATCAATAATTGTATTATTAATTATCTCAATATTCTTTGAATCACCATAATGATTGTTTGTATCAAGAACAAATATTCCAGTCATATAAAAATCAATATTTATTGTTGAATTCTTAATATAATTATTCGCAATAATATGATCATTACTTTCCTGGGAAAAAATTCCAATATCAGTATTATTAATATCATTATAAGTAATGTTTAGATAATCAAAGTTAGAGGTACCAAAAATCCCAATTTCTAATGTGCCGTTTCCATATATCATATTCTTTGTGATTCTACCATATTGTGAAGTTCCAGCAACATAAACTGCAGTTGAACCTTGCTTCCTAATTCCTCCAAAAAAATAATTATCGTGAATATCAAAATTTTGATTATAATGAAAATATATTCCATAAAAATTATTAGTGAAGGTGTTATAACTTATATTTGCATTATTGCCTCGTTTTAAGTATTCTCCATCAAAGAAAATTCCCTTATGATAATTCTGAATATTACAATTTGTGATTGTAACATTATTAAGACTTTTTGAATAAATCCCTATTGAATTTTCAAGATTATTCCCGATTATTGTTGTTCCATTGCATGTTAAATGAGTATTATTATTGATTATTCTAATCACCCCATTACCATAACTATCATTAAATGTATATGTTCCATTACAAAGAATTACTGATTCCGAAATCATAACATCATCTTCTGGTATTACACAACCACCAGGTCCGTATGTCACCATTCCTACATGTGATGGTTTGATTGAAATTAGATAAATAGTAAATATTAGGCAGAATGTTATTAGTACAAATATTGCTAATGGTCTTTTTCTTTCTTTCCATTTTTCTGTTCTGAGGAATTTTTCTTGCTCCTCAAACCATTTTTCTTCTTTTTTTAGCCAGTATTTGATTTCTTCCATGTTAATTTTTTCCTTTCTTTTTTATTCTATAATTTTTTTTTCTATAATTATATGATAGAGCTATACAGTCCCATAATACTTCTTTAGAAGCACGGGTATTTCATTAAAGCTTAGATGCAATTTATTTCTGAGAAAAACAGTTAATGCTTCTAATAGTCCTAGTTTTCTGTTTGTAAATATTGCAACTGGAATATGTTGTCTTGATTCTTTAGGTAACAATTTAACTTTATGTTTTTTTATTGCATTACTATAAGCAACCCAAACAATTCTATCATCTCTGTTTAATAATATAGAAATATTATGATAATTTAATGAATAATTTTGTTTAATATATTTTATGGTTTTTTCTAATATTCCTAATTTTAATAAAAAAAATAAAGTAACTGGTAATGAATACCATTGTTGTTGTCTTTCTTTATATATTTGAAGCAAAGATTTGATTACTTCAAGTAAATCTTTATTCTTATAATTACCAAAATTACTTACCAGATTATTAGTTCTCAGACCCTCATTCACCAATTTAGTATAAAATTAAAAGAATATATATTTAAAATTAACTAAAAACAACACACTAACCAATAATAATTTTTATCAAATTATACTAAATATAACTTAATAAGTAAAATAATAAAATTATTTAGTTATTCTATAATAAATTGATGGTGTAGTATCAGTAAATTGAAGATTTGGTGTTGATTTTTTCTGAGCATCACTAGGTAACCAATCAAAACCATCATCTGACTCTTGTATTTGATAAGCTTGATTATAATCCTTAAATTCTACACTCAATGTTTCGTTACTCTTCAGTTCTAACATAGGTTTATCAATAATTTTAATTACAGTTACAAGATCAGAATAGGATTGAAGAGTATAAAGAGCATTTGTTTTGATTTTTGTATTTGCATATGGCTTGATAATATAATCCCTGTAGTTATTTGGATCACCAGTCATTCCTGCCTCTGCAGCTTTAATAATATTATATGCTTCTCTTGCGGTCACATAATGCAATTTATAATTGATTCCATCATTATATTTATCCTCAATATCAGTAAAAAATTTATCTGCAATCTGGCCGACTAAGACATTTTTTCCTCTTGGAGAGTCTATACTTCTTGCGCTCTGAGTATGAACTTTAATAAAAATCCAGTCAGGCTTGCCTTTAACTGATACTTTATGAGAAACCCATTGGTCCATTCTCTGTATAGTAGGCGGATTTACAATAACAGCATTTTCTCCTTCATAAATTTCAATATTATTATCCATTTTAGGACCTTCAATTATCATTATATCTCCGAAAGGTGCTTTGCCAACCTCAACATCCCTCAAATTCTGAGGTTTGTCATATGATTTCGGATCAGCATCATCTTTTACATAAAAAATCGAATCTGTTTTTTTTGGCTCCATTGATCTCCAAGCAGGGAAGGTAAAATCAGCATATACTCCTAATTCTCTCAATAATTTTAGTTCTTCATTAACACCACAAAACCTTCGAACTGGATTCGAAGGATCAGTCCAGTTATCATAGTAAGAATTATCTAAAGCCCAATAACCGTGAAAGAATCCAAACCTTGTTTGTGGATTTACCTCAGCAGTGATCATTGCACCATACTTCTTTGCCATATTTAGATACAGGTTAAGTGCTCCTCTTGTTATTTCTGTATTGTCTTTATTAGTGTCATCTTTAGTTCCATGATGGAAATCTAATTCAATCTCGCCATAACCAGCATACGCAAGATTAGAAAGACCTTTTAAAAAAAGAGCTCTGTCCTTTCCAGTATTGCTTAAAAACCACGTATGTTTAGGATAATTGCCATCAGCATCTTTGTGCTTTGATGCCATTTTAGGGTAATCAATAACCCATGGTGTTAATTGCTCTTGTTTTGTTGGCTCATAATAATCTGCAAAAATAAACATAATATGTATTAGTCCTGTCTGGTTCAGATCAGTATATTCTGAATATTCTTCTTCACCATATTGATTGTATGTTGTTTCATTGTAATAAAATTCAGGATTAATATCAAAATTGTCTATAGAATTCGCTTCACGTAATTCATTTTTGTTATTGTTTATGCTTAATTTATTTTTTGATCCAACAAATAGAACAAGAATTAAACTCACAATTAAGAGTAAACTTGCCAGAATGAATATTATTTTGTATGAATTTTTTATTTTAATATTAATTTTCATATTAAATCCCCTAGTTAGCTAGAAATCAGTATCTGTTTTTAAATATTTTCATTTTTACTACTAATAAGTTGGTTAACTTCTTATTTTTGAATGTTTTGTTTTAAAAAACCAAAAACACATTTATTTTTTTATTGCTACTGAAACAAAATCAAACCTCGAGTTGCTCGAAAAATTTGCCACAATTTGACTAATCAGTTTTTCAGTACTGTTTATCTCATAAAAATTAACAGGATGAAAAACAATCTCTAAATACTGTAATTTTCTCTTCTTCACATTATAGATACTATCCATATAACCTAAAACATCACTTTCAGTTAAGGTTTCATTCATTTTTACACCTATCAAAATAGGGGTTACCATAATCTGCTTATAATAATAGAATGTGTTATTATAAGATGTATTATAAGATGGACTATTTCCTTGTAAATTTCGTTGTGTCAGGATCTCATAACCATATCTTTCAGCAATATCAATTGTATTATTATCTCCAGCATGCCAAGGCACAAAAAATATTTTTGTTCCAGTAACAATATTTTTTTGCGCAAATACTGTTTTCATTTTTTTTATATGATATTCTTGGATATCATATTGGATTGATGTGTTTGAGTCTAAATTAAAGAATTCTCCTTTTCCAAATTTATTAATTGGATTTTGATGAGTGTAGCCATGAGCACCAATTTCTAATATATCCCTGTTATTTTCATATAGATGCACTAATTCGGGATCTGAATTTTTTTCAAAACTCGAGGCAATCACGGCGAGATCAAAAGTTATATTATACTTTCTTGCTAAATAGATAGCATTCTCTATTATCTTTTTCTGATTTGAATTAAAAGTAATATCATCAATACGAAATGAAATAATTAGATTGTTGTTAGATGTATTATTTGAATTATTAGAATTATGAGTATAATTATCTATGTTATTAATATAAAGTTGCATTGTATTATTGTAGTCTAGATAATCGTTTGAATATTCGCTCCCAATTGTGGAATTAAGAAAATATTGTGGTCCGTTTTTTTCATCTGCAAATGTCTTTCTCGAGATACCGGTGCAACCAATAATAAAATATGAACATACTGTAATAATGAATAATAAAAACACAAATAACAGGGTTCTCTTTAACAAAGTTATCTTTTTCGGAGCAGATGAAATTTTTTTCATTTTTTAAATTAAAGAATTATTGCATCCTATTTAAATATATTTATAACTTCAACAATTTTTCTAATTTCCTTCACATATCATAAACCCTTTGTGTATCATAAACAAGACTAAATAATTAACAAAAGTTTATGTATAAATCAATCCGATCAAATCAATCAAATATCTATACTGACTTTTTATATACAAATTTAGAGCATATCCACCAGAAAAGAACAAAATAAACAATAAATATTATCCACCCTATATTTTGGTGGAATAAACCCACTGCGAATTTTGGCGAAATATAGATGCCAGCCAAATAAAGCAAAAATATTCTTAAAATATTCACCATATACATTCCAATAACTCCTAAAGGAAATAATATAATCATAAGTTTTTTGTTAAGCTTTTTATAATCGAGGATAAAAATAAAAATAAATAAACCCGAAAAAAGAAAAAAAGAATCTATTCCTGAGCAAGGCGCCCCAATTACTGCACTAAACTCATTTACTCTCAACAATGGACCTTCTGGTTTCATTACTGTATTTACGTTTTCAAAGAATAGCCCAAATACAAAGTGTAAAATACCAGCCACACCATTTGAGAAATATATCCAAAGACTTTTAATCCATATCAACAAAAAATATGCGATTATTGCAACTATCGTAAAAATTGGATATTGTTTCTTAAATCTTAAAAAATTTTTTCCGATAAATTCATAGCCGAAAACAGATAAGAACAAAAATAAAGGGAATAGAATAATAAACAGATATAAAACCAGAATAAGCAATGGAACATAGATGGTTGCAATACTATCATTATTATTATGTATTTGATATCTAATAAAATAATAAAATATAATCGAAAGAATTGATAAAACACCCCAGAAAAATGATTCTATTATATTGTATTTTGCTACAGTCATTCTCTTCAACTTATCTCTGTTTATCAATAAAAAACCAATAAAAATAATCAATCCTACTAATGCAATCATACCTGAATTTATTGGTTTGTATATTTCAGGGATAATTAATTTTTGATACAGATCTGTTGTTGAAAAAAAGCTATTTAATATAAATCTAATAGCAACCAATAACAAAAAAAATATTCCAAATCGTATTACAATTTTTTTAATATTCTGATTAAATTTCATTTTAATAATAATTTTTTATATTTTAAATTCTTTTATTTCAATCTTGCTTTTTGTTTAATTTTTTGTATTAAATAAAGAAGCTTATACTGTATTAGTAGGGGCTTAATATTTTTTACAAAATATTTAATATTTGACCTATAATTTGCTTTCTGAAATGCAAGATGGCTTCTTTTTGAAATCTTAGTTCTGAGACTAAAAATACATCTATATACTAAGCTTAAATGATCATAATTGGGCCTAACCCTTTTTCTTGGAAACCACAACCCTTTTTTTTGTTTTAACCATATCCTATAAGCAAGACCATCACGCCTATGTTTCAAACCTGCAAGCTGTGACTTAACAGCAGTCTCTACAGGTATGTTCTTAATATAAATTCTTTTTTCTTTAACTGCTGAAAGTAAAATATTTTGAAGTTCAGGATTCCTTGCAACAATAATATTCGTTCCTTTGTAATCATTCACATATTCTGGAAGCCAGGCATCTCCAATCGACAAATCTGCAGTCTCTGCAAAAACATCATCACAATAATCGCATGCCTCATACTTAAAAAACCCTAATCCCCAATCCATACCAAATAGTTCTTTATTTGGACTTGACTTGGTAACAATATGTCCATCAATAAATCCAGTTATCTCAATTCCATAATCATCAGCATTTCTACCAGGGTATTTTTTCCTAAAATTAATATCAGTTAGGTTTCCCGGCCTAATTCCCATTTGCCAAGCGATCATATCTGCAAATCTTGAACTTTTAAGATGTCCGCAAATCAATCCAATACAATATTTTATTCTTTTTTTTATTAAATTATCGTTCTCAGATAATAATCTAACTGCTTTAATAAAGCATGGAATACCAATAATCGCATATCTGCCTTTTTTTGCTCTCACAATTTTTAATACACTTGAAAGTTGAATAGGATAATACCTTGATTTTGCTCCACACAAAATATCTCTGATAGAGTTAGAGATCGAATATTCAAAAATAACAGGATAACTGCTATTCCGATTATCTGTTTTTCTAACATTAATAACATAATCTATTAATCTTTTTCTCATTAATTCTGTCAGCAACCATGTGCCTATTCCTCCTGAACTTCCATTTTCTCTATAACCTTTTTGCTTAACAAACCCCGCATAGCAAGCAAGATAAAATCCAACGTTATTCTCGTGTTCGCAATTTCTTGAAAATAAATTTATTCCAATTTCATCTTCATTATGGCATTCTCCAGAAAAAGGACAAATTCTTGAATAATCAATTTTTGAAATTTTTTTTTTGTCATTTAATATTGGCACAAATTGTCCGAAATCATTTAAGCTCATTCTGAAATCTGAATTCTTCAAGGTAGCACAATTGCCACAACCAATGCAATACCCGTTATCAATAACGAGTTTTTTCAGTGTTTTTGCATCAAAATTTTTCATTTATAACACCTTTGAAATGATTGAAGTAAATTTTCCTGAACGCGTTTTTGGGATCTTATCAACAAATTTAATATTTATTTTCATATCAGAAGGCAACAATCTTCTAAATTCCGCTATTAGCTCCTTTTTAATATGTCTCTCAAAACGCCTATTCTCTGAGACAACTTTAACGTCAATACCGTTCTTTGTTGTTTGCACAATCTGACTTTGAGTTATATGCTTAACTCGTTTATTTAAAACTATCAAGAATTTACCTGGTGGTAATTTTTTATTATTAGGAAGACAGATAAAATCGTTATTTCTTCCAATAATCCTTTTAATTAAAGGAAAGGGTCTACCGCAGGGGCAAGGCTTTTTTGTAATTTCAACAACATCAGATAATTCATAACGTATAAAAGGCATTGCACGTGAATGAAGATTTGTTATGATAAGCCTGCCCCTTCCAAATTCCTTAATTTGATTATTGTTCGTAATTACCTCTAGAACCAATAAATCAATGTTTATATGATATCCTTTGTGCATTTCACATTCCCAAGCAATACAACCCGCCTCAAAAGCCCCATATATATCAGTTACTTTTACTCCAAATTTTTTATAAATAAGATGTCTAATATCAGGAGACAGCATCTCAGAAGCAGTAAAAAAATACTTAATTTTTTTTGGTTTTAATTTATACTCATCGAGTTTCTCAATCAGGAATTTGACATAAGAAGGATAACAATATATCGCGTCAAAATTACCTTTTTGTAATATCTCTATCTGATCATTCATAGAAGCAAAAATATTTAGCCCAATAAAACATTTTCTAAATCTAGCATATGCTTTAATTTTATCTTTAATAGTTGCATTCAAGGCACCGTGGCTGAAATCTCCTGCAATTAAAAGACGGTTTTTAGACGCATTAAAACCATTTTCATACCTCGCCCTATCATATGAAAGACTAGAATATAGATTATCTAACCTTGTATGATAAAAAACAAGTGGTTTTCCTATAGAGCCTCCTGTTCTTTTTTGTCTGCAATCTTTTTTCTTAATATTTTTTGATAAAATTTTTTTATTAAATTTAATAAAATCATCTCTGGTTGTTATTGGGATTTTTTGTAAATCCTTAACTGTTTTTATATCACCGGGTTTTATTCCTTTTTTATCAAATAAGTTCTTGTAATAAGGGACATTATTATAAGAATAGGAAATAATCTCTCTTAGTTTTTTCTCCTGAATTCTTTTTAACTCAGAATACGTTCTCCTGGAATTTTTCTTTAATGAATTCCATATCCTGAAATAGTCGAAGAGTATCATTTTCAATATAAATTTTTATTTTTCGGGATTTTCATATTCGGTATTTCTTTTTTTCACATAAACAAAAAAAGGTATTGACACTAACATAAATGCAATAAACGTTGAGATAAGGGTTGAGTAAGCGGCACCTACAATTCCGATTTTGGGTATAAAAATTAATGATAAAACAATATTAATTATTGCCGCAAATAGTAGAATATACATACTAATAAATGGCTTTTTTATACCATACCAAGCATTAGAAAATAATGAAAATGTGGACATAAAAATCTGTGCAAGAGAAAGAATATAAAGTACATTAAGAGAAGGCAAATATTGCTCTTTAAAGAAAAAAACAACAATCCATTCTCCGAAGAAAAGTAAGAAGATGAATAATATCGCTGCACTAATAAATATTCCAAGCATTGCCACTTTTAGATATGGTCTAAGGTCGATTTTTTGTTTCAGACCAGCAATTTTTGGTAAAATGAGTGTCGAACTGGCAATTGGAATAAATGTGAATATCTGAGTAATTGTTAGGGCTACACTGTAATATGCAACATTTATTGTATCGACATAATTCTGTATAAGTATTGTACTCAAATTAAATAAAATATCATAACTCAGGGAGCCAATTGTAATTGGTATTGCATATTTTAATATCTCCTTTACTGCTCTTCTCTTTATTGATTTAATAGAATATTTAACTGGCAAAACAACATAGTATGATTCAAAGATTCCTATGCTTATCAGCCAGCTCAATGAAAATATTATTGCAGCTATCACAACGTTCATCTCAAACAAGAACATAAACAATAAAACACACACCACTTCAATAAGATTACTCACTAACCTATACAAATATAATTTAATGTAATCCAGAAATCCTCGTATAAGTCCAAAATAGAATGAATCAATAAAATATCCGAATAACAAAATTATTAATAACAATTTTTGATTAATAAATAACAATATAATTATTATTTCTAGTGCCAGGGCAATTATTGCCAGTGTAAGACCAACTGAGAAGTAAGTATTAATTCTTTTCTTATTGTTCTTGTCTTGACTTATTAGTCTTGTCAAGCTGACAGGAAAACCTGAAAAGAATATTGAAAACAAAAATGCTAAGCTTATAAGGTATCTTAAGTTACCGTAATCGGAGACAGCCAATGATCTAGCAAGAAGTAAGAAAAAAAGCATACTTAATCCTCTAGTAATAATGTTGCTTATAGTTAATATTGCTGTTTGCCTGATCAAGTGCCTCATTTTAATATTTTGATTAAATCTTGATATCTTTTCTTAATTTCCTTGTTTTTTATTGTCAGATATTTAATAATATAATCCCTATTTTTCTCAAGCTCTTGAAGATGTTTAAGTATCAACTCTTCATTAATATTCAAGATGCTGATAACATGATCTTTAAGTCCGAAATAGTCCATAATTCCATAAAATTTATGGCTGTATGCAACAGAAATTGTTGGAATATTCTGCGAGACTGCAGAAATGTTTGCATGCATCCTGGCACCAATAAAATAATCACAATACTTAATAATTGCTTTTAATTCTTTTGAATCAAAATTTTTTTCGAGATAAATGCAATTATCCTTAATTTTCTTATTTTTCAAGGAATCAAAAACTTCTTTGCAAATTATCCTGTCGTCATCGCTGTATTTTGGACCAACAACATGAGGAATTAAAACCACGACTGAATTATTTTTTTCAATTAAAGTATTAACAATATTCTTAAAAAATATTTTATAATCAATTTGCTTATTAATTGATAATGATGTTTTTGAGAATTTAATTATTGCCTGGCTTAGAGAAATTCCAATAATTTTTTTTCCTTGAGTAGAAAAATTTTTGATTCTTGAAATGATATCCTTGTTTCTTTCTCCAAATTCTGGCTCTAAAAGAAAAGCAGTGTCGGGCAACAAATATATTTTCGGTTTGATTTTTAATTCATCCAAATATTTATAGGTAATTTCCTCTCTGGCCATAATAAAATCTGAACGATTAAAAAAATATTTAGCAATAATTCTTGTTATTATTTTCTTAAAAGGGCCGATTGATTGAGGAAATATAATGTATCTCTTCCTGCAAATAAGAGGAATAGCAAAGTCTTTAAAATTTCTAAAAAAAGCTTTCATTCCATAATCATCGGAAAGAACATCTCCACTAATGTCAATTATCAAATCAGCATTAAGATATGCATTTAGATAAATGTCTTCAGACTTATGATTTCTTGAAAAGTTTGAAAGCCAAAATAACTTAAAGCAATTAATAAAAAATTTCTTAATCTTTGGTCGTTCTAAGATTGTAATTGAAAGTTTTGTTTCAAATATTCTTTCAGTATTCGGATAGTTTGTCGAAAAATATATTTTTGCACCAGGATAATACTTTTTTACTAAATCTATGGTTGAGAATGCCATGGCCTGAGCTCCATAGTTTATCGACAAACTCGCACCAGTTATAATAATATTTTTTATATTTTTCATTTTAAATACAATAAAATACAATAATTATAGTTTAATTAGTTTATAATTCAATAATTCAACCCATTAACTTCTTCACCCATTCAATTCAAATACACTATCTCATAATTTCCGCTATCATAGATTTTATTATTATAAGTTAATGATGACGGCAATTTTAGGTTTCTTGTTGGAAGCTTGTTGTTTATTATCAACGCCTTGATATTAAATTGATAAAAAAACTTTGAAGTTCTGTACTGTGAAATATCAAAAGCGCTTACAACCCATCTTATATAATTCTCAAACTCACTCGGATATACCTTGTATGGATAATCAAGCAAAGATTTGTAGTTAAAAATTGATAAACGCGTAATATTAATATCTGTTTTTTTAATTAAATTACAGCTCACTGCATTCTCACCCCAAAAAATAAACTGACAATAAGACATACTTGAAAGCCTCATCTGAGTGATATAATCAGTATTTATAACATTTCCATCAATATTCTCAATAACCCAATATCCGAGCTGAATGTCTATAAGATCTGCGCTTCTTCCCTGAATTCCTGCCCGTGGATTAATAATTGCGGGATGCCATATTTGAAAAAGTGTTGCTGTTGATACTATAATCAAGACAAGCCCAAAGAATATTTTTACTTGAGTTTGTTTTTTAAAAATCGAAATAAAACTTATTAACGCATAAGCCGCCGTAATTGAGAATAACAATAGTAAAACTTGAGGAATGTAAATTGTCGCTTTTATAAAGAACGCAAAAAAAATTAATGAACAAAGAAGAGTAATATCAATGAATTTTTTTTCTTTTTTGAATAAAATCCAGACAAAACAGATAAAGGACAATATTATGTGAAAACCAACTGCCCGTAAGTATATTATTAAATCTGTAAAAATATTTTTAATAATTGACACATTATATAGAGAAATATTACTAAAAATGCTTAAGTAATACGGCAACAAAGTAATCAAAATAATTATGGTTGCAAATATTGAGCCAGTAATAAATGGAGATATTCTATTTACATATTTTGTGAAAATCTGGCTTACATAAATAAGATATGAAATGCCAAAAATAATTGAATATCCTAAAACAAATAAAAACAAGTGATGCGTTAATGCTAAAACAATTAACAATAATATTGAGAGAACAAGATATTTTGTTTTTTTCTCTAATAGCAATTTATAAAATACATAAATATAGAAAGGTAGTATGCTTAAGAAAAAACCTCTTGTAGCAACTGAATAGTTTGTCCAATATAGATAAGATAGCGAATAAGAATAAAAAAAAACAGAGAAAATAACAAAGAGATCATCATCTAATAATAATCTACTTAACAACATCATCGAAAAAATCCCAATAATTGAGCAAAGTATTCCAAAAGCAATTACAACAAAATTAAGTTCAATCCCTGAGATTTTAGAAAATTCTGTTAATAAAATAGGAACAGCTGACGCATAAGAATATGGATAATATCCAAACATTGATAATGGGTGAAGTGAATATGCAATATACTGCGTATCATATATGGATGCTGCTATACTATGAATTAAGAAAGAATCTGTTCCAGTTTCACTTATTGTTAGGGGAATCCTAATTAATACATTTAATAAGAGTATTAATAAAATAATTCCAATAAAAATAAATCTATTTTTGATTCTTACCATTTTTTATTGACAACATATTTAATAATGTTTTTAATCTAATGATTAGGAAAAGCATTGGACCAAAAAAAAGAATAAACAATGAGAATAAAAACTGTTTAAACAATTCAAAAATTATCAAAATAAAATATATTATTGTTTTTCCTAATGATTTCATGAAGAATAATCCTTTTTTTCGTTTAACACCTTTTGAATACCACGACATTTTTTTGAATTGTTCTGATAGAGATGTGCTCTGATGAATTACAACCAAGTTATCAACAGATATCCAGCTAAATCCCTTTCTATTTAGAAATATATTCAGATTCCAGTCTTCCCTTGAATCATGCTGCTCAAGTACTTTATCTCCGCCGAGAAAAAGAATTTTTTTAGCATTAACCAAGGTATTCTCAAAACTACAAATATGTGTACCAATCTCTCTATATTGTATTATTGATTTAACTTTCAAAAAAACATTTACTAGAGTGTTGGTTACATCAAAATCTCCTAATTTCTCAAATTGTTTTCTGCCTTGAACGACAAGCGTATTTTCTTTCATAAATGGCTTTATTCTTGAATACCAATCATGTGCAATATAAATATCATCATCAACAAACAAACACCATTCAGTGCTAGAATCTCTTATACATTCTGCTCTATGAAATCCTAATAATTTGTTTGTTTTTTGTTTTCTTAAAATTAGGTTTTCTTTTTTAGCGAATTCCCTAAGCTCTAAAGTGATTTTCTTTGCTAAAATAATTATCCTTTTTGTAGGTATATCGCTTGCTTTAATTGACTTAATACAACGAACAAGATCCCTGTATTGATTTTTCAAAATTCCATAAGTCACAATATAAACATCAATCATTTTGAAATCTGATCTTTTGATATTATTCATTTTGTAATCTCCTCAACAATAACCTTTGTTGTATCTCTAAATCTAGAAATAAACTGTTTATAATCTTGATTATTATACTTAATAGGAGACGCATTTTTAATAATTTTTGTTCTTAAGTTCACATATTTATAATCGTACGTATTGCCCTGTTTTATATATCCCGCATTAATTAATTGCTTATTAACAGACATTTTTCTTTTTCCAGTATATATTGTGGGAACTCCCAGCAATGCTGCTTCTCTTGCTATTGTATCCCCAGATGTAACAACGCATTTTGCAAAATTTATTAATGAATAAATATCACTCACCGGCTCATTGAGTATTATACAATCTTTATTATATTTTGGAATAAGCGATTTGTCTTCCAACGATAAAATTATCTTTAATCTTCTTTTTTTTACATGCTTAATTATTGAATCGAGATTTGAAGAAGTTTGAGAATAATTTAAACTAATGTTTGAAATCTCGCGTATGAAGACATATTCACCCGGTTTTAGGTTATACTCTTTTAGCACACCAATATTTGGTTTAAAATAAGTAGGGTGTAAATAAGCTAACTCCTTAAAGTCATAGGTCTTATAAATATTTTTTCCTGATACAGGAATTGAGCTTGGCAGAACAAATCTGCTAGCAAAAATTTTACATAAATTGAAAGTGGATTTATATTCATAATCATCATAAAAAATAATTGATGGTATTCTATAAAATTTTGCAGCCATTGCCAAATAAAAGCTTTGGAATGATATTACTTTGTCAAACTTCTTATCCTTCATGAATTTTATTAGTTTAAAAACTCTCTCAGGTATACCAATTATCTTCCTGAATTTTTTTTTGTGATGAGTTCCTAATTTTATCATCGGAATTTCAAAATCGGCATATTCTTTTTTTAATATTGACTCAATATTTCCTCTATCTGTGTAAGTAATGAATATTTTATGTTTTTTGTTCAGAAGAATTTTTATCGCATTTTTGAAAAAATTAATATCTGCTGGGTGTAATATGTCAATAAGTATTCTCATACTCCCACCACTAAGCCTATAACACAGAATAAAGCGGTTATTCCGTATAGTATCCATGTTGTCTGTTTTTCGTTGAGTCTGAAATAATAAGGTAATAAGAACTTAAGTTTATATTTTGTTGGTGGTATTATTGTTCCGTCTTCTCTAATTTTTCCAAATTTAACTTTTTCGAATTTTTCTTTTTTGATGAATGTTCCGTATAAATATAGAATAAAATCAACAATATGAGGAAACAATATTATTATTCCAAATATTTCAGTATTTGTTACGATTAAATATGCTCCTATTGCAGAGCCCATCATCATGCTTCCCACATTTCCCCATATTGCTTTTGCTGGATATCTATCAAAAAATATCAAGACGGATAGTGCTCCAAAGACAGGAACCAAAAAAAATAACTTTTCAATATCACCCATAATTATTGTTCTTATTGCCATTGTAAGCATAATTATCCAAGAAAGTCCTGATGCTAACCCATTATATCCTGAGTGAGTATTCACAAGGTTAGTTACAACTAGAATATAGATAGGTGCAATGAAATAAACAAAAAGAACACCCATACTTATTGGCCATGGACCTATTCTCACATCACTTACTAGAAGTGCGATTGGTAATGCCATAAAGTATGGAGCAATTATTTTGAGTGTATTATTAATACTTATTAAATCATCAATTAAACCGAAAGAAGCATTAATTATTACGATAAAATAAAATATGAGTAGATTAGCAGTGCTGAATTCTTTTACTAAAATCTGAGCAAGTACAATTGCTATCATCACGCCGACAAGTGCAGCAACACCACCAAGATTTGTGATGTGGGGTTTGTTTTTTTTATACATATCTACTACTGTAAACCCTTTTTTTCTGAATTTTCGATAAAGATATTCTGCTGCAACAAATGTGGCAAATAAGCTATAGATGAATACTAAAACTAATTTATAATTTAGATTATTTAATATATTACCAAGATATAACATATTTGCCCCCGTATTACATTTTTTACTCCTTAGTTGTTAAGAAAACAAGGTTTATTTATAAAGTTAATGATTTAATTTATCGTCTAAATAGTAGTTTGGAAATATTTCAATTCTTATTAATAGTTCAGAGACCAAACATTTATGTATAATCTTCGTTACTTGTCCATAGTGAATATAATAACTTTTATAGAACACGACATTTGAAAACGACATCGAGTCGTAAAATTTTTCTTTTACGACCTTTACTATTGCTTTGTGAAAACTGTCATTCTTGTAACCTTTTTGACAATTTTCAATCATAGAATTAGAGTCCTACATCTATATATAGTTTTCGATTTACCAAAATTTTCGTCGATTTAGCACAAAATTACAGCCTTATTGCGTAGTTTGTTGTATTCCTGTAAATACTTTTTTGTGCTCCTGCTCTGCTTTCATCCGCATTACTGCGTCAAATTCCTGAGACAGCTTTTCTTCTTTGCTCTGCCCATTCATATTGGTTAATAAGTGAGCCATCTTTGAGAACATTTGAGCCATTGCCTGCACATCTACCTCTTGAGAGTCTTCCCTCATGGCGAATTGGACTTTAGGCTTTTTCTCTTCTTCATTATCGCAGTAAAATCTTCTGAAGACTTCTGCTCTGCTTCTTCTTTTGTTTGGATTTGCGTCGAGGTATGCCATTGTTGAGGTTATGCTTACATGGTCGGCATGGTCGAAAGCTTCGAAGAGCCCCTTTTCTTCAAGGACAGTCTGCAATGATAAATGTCTTATGCTGTGAATTGTGCAACGCCTTAGCTTTTTTGAGTAGGCATATTCAATCTTAAAGCGTTTGTCGTCTTCATAGCGTTTAGGGTCTATCGCTCTTATAGTATGTTCTTTTGGCAGAATTGTTATTCTTTTCGTAATGATTTCTACTTCTTTGCCATCCTGCTCAATCTTGCCATATATGTTAAACTGCTGTGGCTCTTTTGTGATGTTCTTTATCATAAAGAGAGGTTTGCTCTCGCCGTATGTAGAGCCATGCCCTGATTTGTCTCTTGCCATTTCAAAATGTCGCTCTGCGGTTCTTGTTGTGATATACTGCGTTTTACTGCTCATTCCAAAAAAGATATATCCGCCACTTTGGTCTATTTGAAATCTGTATTGTTTGCAGTGCTCTCTTAATCTTTCAAGAAGTTCTGGCGTTAAATGTTTGCTTGTCTCCATTGGCTTTTTGAGTTTCTTTCTCACAACATAATGCACAACACCATATTTTAAGTCAAGGTCTGTCTCATGCAATGGTGTTATTTCGCTTATTCTCGCTCCTGTTTCGTAAGACAATAAAAACAAATTTTCAAAATACAGCACGAAAAAAGGATGTTCAACATCTTTAACTATATCGATGACATCCTTTAAGGTGTGCTTTTCAATTGTCTTGCTCTTTATTACCAATCCCATAGGTTTATAGCTCCGTCTCGGTCTAATCAATATTTTCATAATATACACCCCCTTTTTACTTATAAAGGGGGCGTGGCAGTCAATATTTTTTACTCGCCGTTATCGGACAAATTCCGCCATTCCCTAAAACATTCGGCTGAGTTTATCCTGCCACATTTACTTGTCATATTTGTATGACAATACTATATGTATAACATAACTATTATTTAAACTTTTCGAAAAAAGAAAAGTATATATAGTAATACATTTAATACAATCCATAGAGGTGGTCTTACATGGGAAATGATATAATCACAATTCGAAACGCAGACCGCAACCTGTGGATTGACTTTGTTGCTAAATGTAAAAAAAGTAAAAAAAACACTTGGGAAGTTCTTGAGCCAATGCTAAAAGAATTTATAAAGAAGAATTAAGTTTCTAAAGGTAACAATATGGTAAATGGGAACGGCAACGGAAAGAGAAATTATAACGAATGGTCTAAAGATGAGCTCATAAAAGAAATTGAAGCACTCAAAAA
>JAWABG010000016.1:0-25263 GCA_038884715.1 Candidatus Woesearchaeota archaeon
GTCTTAGTGTTAATTCTATAATATACTTTAAAATAATACCTCTCATTCCTGTTTCTTTATTATAATAATTGTAGATAAGTTCACACATCTTTTGAAAATCTCTATTATTATTGTATATGTTGTTTTGCTCTTTTATATTTTCTTTTTTACCTCTTTCAATTTGTGTCTTTTTCATCAAAGTATTTTGTATAATACATTCTTGAAATTCATCTGCCATCAATCCAAAAATTATAGGTATATGTGTTGTTCTTGTTTTTTGGGATATTTTTATGTATTCTTCGATTGGATTAATATCATCAATACAAATACCTTTTTCTTGTTTGTAATAACTATCTCTTATAATCTGATTTGTGTCAGCCTCAAATTTACAATTAACTTTTTGTATTCTTCCATCGTTAGAACTGTTTCCTGTTTTAATATTAAAGCCTATATGCGCTAAGAATTTATCTTTTTTAATTTCTCCTCTGCAATAAGATAATAAATCATTATACATTTTCATCCAGCTTAAATGCATATATTTTTCTATACCTGAAAAAACACTATTTTCTATTTTTGTTTGAACTTGTACAATCTTATTTTTATTTTTCTCTGTTTTTGTGATATCTTTTTCCCATTGTTCTATAAATTTAATGGGTATGTGCAGATTTTGTGTCTTACTACCATTATAACCTGGGTGTGTATATATAGTATAACCAAGAATACTTTTCCACTTTTCAAAATCAAAAACGAGTCTTATTTGTATAGGGGTATTATTAATCTTTAAATAAATGTGCGGATATGAAAATGTCTTATCTGCTCTTTCAGTAATTTCTATCCCAAACATAATTTCTCTATCATCATTTTTATTTTGAAATATTATGAAATTTGTGTATTCATCTTTGTTATTTATTCTTATTTTTTTTTCATTATATTTGGGACTTCCTTTTGTCTCAATATATTTTAGTAAATTGTTTAATGTAAAGTCATCAGCAGAACTACTATCATTTAAATTTAATAATACTTCTTCCAAACAATGAAATCTGTATTTCATGGATATTTATTACACAATTTTTTTCTTAAAACTTTTGTAAATACCCTCAATTATGTCTGTGCCTGCATAACCCGACAATAAGGCAATCCTGTAATCATTTGCAATTAGCAGAGCAACAAATACACCAATGATGCCGGAAGCAATTATTGTAAAAAGAAATCTTCCTGGCAAAAACACAAATTTTACATGAGTTTTTCTATACTTTAAAATTCCTACAATTGCTCTCACTATACCACCGAGAAAACCAAAGCTGATTGGTTCTAAATAATTCAACATAATCCTCCTAAAATGCTTATTTTATAAAAACAATGAAATAGCGGGCCTGCGAGGAGTTTCAGAGTAGTGCGATTAAACGCAAAAACCAGCTTTGAACCCCGGACCTACAGCTTTCTACATTTAATTAGAAGGCTGTCGCCCTATATGCCCACGCCATAATAAAAAGGTGCCAGGCTAGGCTACAGGCCCTTAACAAATTAGAACATAAAACCTTTTTTTAAAGTTATTCCTTTTTAAAATCAGTTGCAACAATAACCTTTATAAAATAAATATTAGTTCTTGTACTTGTATGGTTTTGCCGCATATATATGACAAAAAGAATGAGGAAAAATGGCAAGATTACTGGGTGAATGAGAAACTGTTTCAATATGACCCGAATAGTAAAAAGCCAATTTTTTCGATTGATACACCGCCGCCTACTGTGAGTGGTGCAATGCATCTTGGTCATGCATTCTCTTATAGCCAGGCAGATTTTATTATAAGATTTCAGCGAATGAATGGAAAAAATATTTTCTATCCTTTTGGTTTTGATGATAATGGTCTTGCAACAGAAAGATATGTTGAAAATAAACTTAAAATTAGGGGAAACACACTTCATAGGACAGATTTTATTAATCTTTGCCTACAAGAAACTCAGGATATAGAGAAAAACCTAAAAAACTCTTGGAAACTTCTCGGAATTTGTCCAGATTGGGATATTAATTATAGAACTATTGATGAGAAATCAAGACGAATAAGTCAGAAATCTTTTATAGAACTCTATAATCAGGGTAGAGAATATCGAAAAGAAGCCCCTACAATCTGGTGTCCTGAATGTAGAACCGCCATTGCTCAAGTAGAGCTTGAAGATAAAGAAAAAGATTCTTTTTTTAATAATATTATATTTAAGCTTGATGATAATAAAACCGATTTAATTATTGCAACAACAAGGCCAGAATTGTTGCCGGCTTGCGTAGCAGTGTTTGTTCATCCAAAAGATGAAAGGTATACTTCTATGGTTGGAAAAAAGGTAAAAGTTCCATTGTTTAATTATTTTGTTCCTATTATTAGTGATGACCGAGTTGCTATTGACAAGGGAACGGGAGTTGTGATGTGCTGTACTTTCGGAGACCAAGTGGATGTAGAATGGTGGAAAGCCTATAAACTGCCTTTGAAAATCTGTTTAACTAAGGATGGAAAATTAAACAGAGAAGGGCAAAAATATGAAGGCTTAAACATAATTGAAGCACGAAAAAAAATAATTCAGGATCTAAAAGATAGTCATTTGCTTGTAAACCAGAAACAGATTAAACATACACTAAATGTGCACGAGAGATGTGGTACTGCGGTTGAGTTTTTGATTACAAAGCAATGGTTTATAAAATATTTGGACTTGAAGGATGAGTTTTTAAGATTGGGGGATGAACTTAAGTGGTATCCTGAGTATATGAAGAACAGATACGTTAACTGGATAAAAGGTTTGCAATGGGATTGGTGTATTTCTCGTCAGAGATTTTTCGGGGTTCCTTTTCCTGTTTGGTATTGCAAAAAATGTGAAAAGCCTTTACTTGCAGATATTGAAGATCTTCCGGTTGATCCTATTCATGAAAAACCAAAGAAAAAATGTAGTTGTGGTTGTTCTGAATTCGAACCAGAAAAAGATGTTCTTGATACATGGGCCACAAGTTCATTAACTCCAATGATAGTAACTAACTGGAAAGAAAAAAATGAGAAAAAAGAGATAAAACAATTTTCCCTAAGACCACAAGCACACGACATAATTAGTTTTTGGTTGTTTAATACTATTGTAAAATGTTATTTTCACAAAAGGAAATTACCTTGGGAAAAAACAATGATATCTGGTTGGGCTCTTGATTCAAAAGGAAAAAAAATGAGCAAGAGTAAAGGAAATGTTATTGACCCTTTGGAAATGATAAAAAAATATTCGAGTGATGCTCTGAGATACTGGGCTTCTACATCAAAATTAGGTGAGGATTTATGGTTTAAAGAAAAAGATTTTCAGAATGGCCAAAAACTTATTACAAAATTATGGAACGCCTCGAGATTAGTATTAGAAAATATTAAAGATTATAAACCAAAAAAGCCTAATAACATTGAAAAGATAGAAAAAATCGATTTGTGGCTTTTAACAAAATTACAACAAGTAATTATTAGAAGCACAGATGTATTTGAGAAATTTGATTATTCAAAGGCAAAACAAGAAACAGAGAACTTTTTTTATATTGATTTTTGTGATAATTATCTTGAGATAGTGAAAGACAGATTTTATAATTCTGAAAAGTACAGTGTAGAACAAATAAATAGTGCAAAATTCACTCTTTTTACTGCTCATTATACAATAATGAAACTTTTTGCACCAATATTGCCCCACATAACAGAAGAAATTTATCACTCCTATTATTATGATAAACATGAAAAAGAGAAAAGTATTCACTTAACTAAATGGCCAGTTGTCGAGCCTCAATTTATTGATGAGAAGAACAAGAAGAAAGGGGATATTGTTATAGATATTATTGCTGCAGTGAGAAAATTCAAATCACAAAATGCATTGTCATTAAAAGCCGAGCTCAAAGAGCTTATAATTGAAAATAAAAATCCAAACATAAAGGATTTGATAGAAGATTTTAAAGAAGTTTTAATTGGAACAACAAAAGCCATATCTGTTAATGAAGGAAAAGGAAATATTGTAGTTAATCCTAATCTCAACATTAAAATAGTAAAATAATCATGAATAATTTTAATGGTTAATCATAGCACTAATAATTATATAATTACTATTTTAAGATTTTAATTATTAATTAAAAAAAATATTGAAATAGTTGATATTTATAAAAATAATTATTTTCTTTTAGTAAGACGTCTTTTTTTAGTAATAAGTCTTAATTAACTCAATAAAAACCTTTATAAATAAAAAATATTATTTAATTTAATTTTGTTGTATTAATCTAAAATAAAAAAATGGTGGTAGAAAATGGTTTATATAAGTTCAGAAAATGGTAATCCAGTAACATCTTCTTCTTGTTTATTGGACAAGTTTAAAAAAGCAAAAAGTATGTTATATGATTTTTTTGGAAAAAGAATTGGGATATCGCTTCATCCCGAAAACTTTAGGTATTTTGAGTTTTCAGAAAAACTTATAGCGTTTGTTGATAACAATGTTCTATATAAACTATTAGAGGAAGGAAGACATATAGAGACAATTGATTTTATCGTTTTAGAGATAGAAGAAGAGTTAAATTTAATGCAAAAAAACAAGTTATTGCATTACTCAATATTAAATAAAGATGGAATGCAGTATCATTTCTTTTGTACTGAAGAACCAATTATAGAAAGAGATTTTCTTTTACCTGTGGATGAAACAAGAAATGAAATACTTGAATCATATTTACAATTTGATAAAAGTAATCAGGCTCATAAAAACAGTCCTTTTAATAATAGTCATCAGCCACAACATAGTATTGAGATGTATCTTAAACGTTTAAATAACTAAAACAAGAGATGGTAGTTGATAATTTTTTTGAATTATTTTTTTTCAGAAAAATTTTCTGTGGTTTGGGTTGCTGAATGATAGTGATTTCCTATGTTATCTTCGCATTTTGTATCTTCTAATATCAATACAGCGGCTGCAACAACTGTTGTCCATAGTCCATTCTTGTCTCCGAGTGAAGACTGAGTCATATTAGTTGTCCTTACGATCTTATCACTTATTTTCCATATCTCTTTTTTCTCATCCCAGCTTGCATCTTCGTTGAATGGCACATCCAATGTGCTTGCGAGCATAGATGCAGCAAGGTCCTCTGAGTAATCACCTGCTTTTTGATCTGTTTCTCCAAAACTATGATGTTCACTAAGGTATCCGTATTGGTTTGGGTCTGCAGGCACTGCAACCCCTATGCTTGCAGCTATTAGTCTATTAGGTTCATTTGTTTCATTTCTTGCCATAACACAGAATGTAATTTGTCCAGCTTTTAAGTATTTTAAGCCTTCATTTTTAGAAACAATTTTACAGTTTGGAGGGAGAATGCTTGAAACATAGACGAGATTGCATTTTTCTATTCCTGCATCCCTTAACGCTAATTCGAAACTTTTCAGTTTTTCTTTATGTCTGCCAACACCCTTTGTTAAGAACATCTTTTTTGGAACCATGTCAGTCATTTATATCCCTTTTAGTTCTTTTTTATAAATTTTTTTTATTTTTTTTTGAAAAAAGAAGAATATTAAAACTTACTTTTAAATTTTTTGGTTAAGTAGATTTGTTAATTTTAAATGAAGTTAGGATGAGTTTTGCTCATAATTAAATAATTAAAAACCCAATGAAAATCCTGACCCAGAGGAAACAATTAATACTCGTGAACCTTTTCTAATAATTCCATTTCTATATTCTTCGTCAAGACATAACTAATAAGATATAGTTGAAGTATTGCCATACTTGGCGATATTGTTAGAAAACATTTCTATTGGTAATTTGAATTTTTTTGCTAATGCATGAGTTATTCAAATATTTGCTTGGTGTGGTATTATTCTATTAATATCGTTCTTTGTAATATTAATGTGTTTTAGAGCATTTTCTATTAATTCTTTTGATTTGTAAGAAACAACGGCAAAAACTTCAGGACCCTACATTGTTAGATATTTCGGCTCAATAACTTTTTCAGTTTTAAAAGGGGAAGCAGCATACCTTGTTCCCATTTTTATTAATGGGCCGAATTCTCCTTGGGTAACTGTATAATTTCCTTTAATTCTTGGTTCATCTGCAGGTTCAATAAAAACCGCGGCTGATCCATCACCAAATAACACACAAGTATTTCTATCTTTGTAATTTGTTTTTCTTGACAAAGCATCGACAGCAATAACTAATGTTTTTTGTCCATTGGCTCTTGCTAATGCATCAGCATAGCTTATTGCTATGTTTGCACCAGTACAACCCCTTGCAAGTTGGGTGCTGTTGCTTTTATTGCTCCCAACCTGTTTTGGATAGTGCTGCCAAGATTTGGAAAAAGATAAGGTTGAGTATTAGTAGCAACAATTATATGATCAATATCTTCAGGTTTTCTATTAGCATCTTCTAATGCCTTTTTTGCAGCATTAATAGCCATATCATCAAGAGTTTCATTTTCTCCAATAATATGTCTTTTTTCTATTCCAACCTTTTTTAGTATCCAATCGTTACTTGTTTCTACAAATTTTTCTAAATCTTTATTTGTTAGAATTCTTTCAGGCACATAAGAACCGAATCCCGTAATTGTGGAGTATGGACTTGACATCTCTTCAAAGAATTCTTTTAGATTTATAAAACTTGTTTAGAATTATACCCAATTTAGCTTATTTAATTGTTTGTAGCCATTTAATGTAAGAAAATAATACCAAAGCAAGATTAATCATTTTCATGTTCACCTGATAAGCTGTCTCGACTCCTTTTTTTATTTTTACAACACGGTTTGATATCTCTTCATTTTTATTTAATTTTTCTAACGCTATATGGTGTTTTCTTATTGCAAAAGGCACTTTGTTAATCTCTTCTTCTAGTGTAACATGAAATAAAAATCCGTTAGCCAAACTTTCATTAAGGTTTGTTATTCTTTTCAATTCGGCCTCATTAATTACATCAGAAAAGTTAAATCTAAATTCTTCATTTCTCAAAATCTTTTTAAAAATATTATTAAATTCTTCATTAACCAGTTTTTTTTCTTCTATACTCACTAATTTTGGAATACTATTCAATAAATCCTTGATTTTTTCAATAAATTCTTTTTGCCATTCTAATAATTCCTGTGAGTATTTTATGCTATTCATTAATGGTTTAGGGATTTCATTAAGCATGTTTATTGCACGTTGAAGATTTATCGGTTCATAATCTTCATCTCGTAATTTCTGAATTTTTTCTATACAAAGAATAACATGCTCTATTTCATCAAATGCCTCAATCATCTCTTTAATGTCTTTTTCTGAAATAAGTAATGGCTTTAAGTATTCTGTGACTTTTTCCTCAGAAAACGGGTGTGGTGTTAGTGTTTTTAATTCCCTTATAAGGTAAACACTTTCTATTTCTGCTGTTTTTATGTTAAACTTTCCTAAGTCATGAATATAAAGCATGTTATTTTAGAATCATTCCTACCTTATAAATTTTTCTGGCTATCTCCTTTATCTTATCTGTGTTTTTTAAATCTTGAAAAACTAATTTTCCAGTTTCATAAACTGTTATTATTTGTCCTTCTACTAATATTTTTTTTATTATTCCTCCGTCTTTTATTAATTTAAATTTTTTACTTATCTTTTTTATATCAAGCAATACATTATTATTTGTTTCATAGCAACCTTTATTGCTGCAATATTTTATTATAAAGTCATCTTTTTTTTCTTTTAGAAAAAAGAAATTGCCATTACAGTTATCACAATTTTTCCTTTTTTTAACACTTATTTTTGTTATTGTGTTATTCCATACATCTAACCTTAACAATTTTTTTTCAAAACTTACACCAATCAATAATTTTATTGCCTGTATTGCTTGTATGGATGAAATACCAAATACTGTCATATTAAGAATTCCGTTTTCTTCACAACTTTCAACCTCTTTATTATTTTGGTATATGCACTCAAAGCATTCTTTTTCAGGAATAAAGACCTTAATATTGCCTATTGTCCTTATAGCACTTGCGTGAATCCAAGGAATTTTGTGTTTTGAACAATAATTATTAATTAGATAACGTGTAGCCATATTGTCTGTACAATCAAGAACTAAATCTGAATGAATAATATCAATATTTTTATTTGTCAGAATTGTATCTTGTGCTATTATTTCAACTTCATTATTTATTTCAGAAAGCCTTTTTTTTGCAGCAAAAACCTTTCTTTCGCCAATATCTTTCTCGGAATATAAAGATTGCCTTTGCAGGTTTGTTATTTCTATACTATCATGGTCAATAAGAATTATTCTTCCTATTCCGGACCTGACAAGTAGTTCTGCACTCACACTTCCAAGTCCTCCAACACCAACTATGCTAATTGTTTTTTTTCTTAATATTTCCTGGCCTTTTTTTCCTATTTCCTTTAGTACTATTTGACGGATATAGCGCATTTTATTGTTATGAATATTTAATTTTTTAAATTTTGGGTATATCCAATATACTATAATAATCTGTTGTTATGTTTATATTAATTTATATTTTATAAGATATTTATATAACTTTATATATTTATATAACTTTATATTAGTATTAGATATTTTATATAATATTCATATAATTTTTTCTTCAAAAAATTAATAAAAAAAGATTTATTTCTTGATATGATGTTTAATAATATTTATAATAAAAAAGAGCAACAAGAGCAACTTTATTTTTTAATTAAAAAACAAATAGAACTTCGACCTTTAATCCAGATTTCTGATATATATAAACTTATTTATCAGTCAATTCTTGGTCCAGGACACGCCATTGGAGACATTAAAAAATTTGAGTATAACTTGACTTCTGAGTTAGCAACGATTAATGAGAATGAATTCCCTGATGAAGAACTATTAGAGAATATTTCACTTATAGACAATGTTTTTAGAGTGAACCTGCGACCTTTTAAAAGAAGAAAAAATGATCATTTTTCTTTAATAACTGCTGTTGTCAAATCTGCGAAGTATTGGTCAGGAACAAAAGATCATTTAATTTTTTATTGGGAACTATTTAGAGATATGTCTTTAAAAGATTTTTTCTGGTTTGAAGATAAAGATATTCAAAAATTTAATGAATTTATCATTAATAATATCCGTAATAATACTTATCCTTACACCCATCACTCGAAAATTTATTCTGAAAACTATAAGCCTTCTTACAGAATTATCTCTGGAAAATTTATTAATTCTATATAACTGAGTTTCTATTTGGTGTATAACTAACTTTATCTTTTTTTACCAAGCTTGTTTTAATTTTAATTTACTAATGATAATTTTTAAGATAGTGCCTTTAGTTTGTATCAAAATTTTTGATATCTAAAAAAATGTGTTTGATATCTGAATATTTCACTTTTTCTTCACTACAAACATTGCATGATCTTTTTCATAAGGAGAAAGTTCCTTATAATCGACGATTATTGTCTCTTTTTTTAATTCATCACGAACTTTTTTGAAAATCTCAGATGGTTTTTTTGTGACATCAACTGATCGTGCTTTCACACAAAGAATTCCAAATCCTCCTTGTTTCAGAAATTTATTAATGTTTTTTAAGAAAATCTCTGCTTGATTTCGTTGTGCAACATCCATGTAAATGACATCCACAGCAGAGACTAGATGCGAATAAGTTTCAGGATGGTTTGCATCTGCAAGGAGTGGTGCCATATTTTTTCTTTTATCACACAAAAACCATAAGTCCCTAACTACTCGTGGAGCAAAGTCAAGTGCAAAAATAAAACCATTCTCTCCAATAATATCGCTAACATGGCTCGGAGTTGTTCCACTTCCACTTCCCAAATATAATACAATAGAATCTGGCTTAATTCCTATCTGTGAAATACCGTTCAGAAGGCCAGCAGCAAGTTTACTTCTCTCAGGAATCCACTCGTGATATTCTTCGCTATTTATGTAAACAGTTCTCTCTCCATACACAGAGCCGGCTACAAAACTTTTAGTCCATAGTTTTCCATTTTCTTCATAAACTCCCTTAAACTGCTTGAATTGTTTCATTTTTTATTCTTTGATTCTAATTTTTTCTTTACTTCTAATAATAATTTATCTCCAATAAATTCTCCATGAAAATAATCAACTTTGACAGCTATAGATATTTTGTAAGCGAGTATTCTTGCCGCTTTTCCTTTTTCATATTTTTTTGCATTATTAACAAGAGGATGTTGCAAAAGTATTCCATACTTGGGAGGTCTTGCCCCTGATTTAAGATGCCTGAAAAGTGCTTTTTCTGCTCCGAGCAGATGAATGGTGGAACTTGGAAGTTCCACTAATCTTTTCAGGCTTCCTGCTGCCCTAAATAATTTTGCTCCGATAAGAGTTCCTGTAAGTGATAGAAAGTTAGGGCAGTAATTTTTCATTACAGATTCTAAATATTTTTCTAGTTCTTCTCTTTCTTTTTGTAATTCAACAAGCTTTCTTGACACTTTTATTATTGGCTCTGTTTCTTTTTTTGGAATTTTGCCAAGACTTTTTTCTATGCGCAATTTATGCATAATTTCTTTGTGATCTTTTTCTGCTATCAGCTGAATTATCAATTCATTATCACTAATCTTTTCTGTAAGTTCTGGAAGAAAAAGAGAATACCATTCTTTTACTCTTGTGGCAATACTATTTGTAGCTTTAGTTATCTCTTCTATTGTATTGATACTATTAATTATATAGTTGTCCTCGTTTACGCTTTCACCAACTTTTATTCGAGTGACTTCGAGATTTATTTTTCTGAACTTTTCAAGGTATTTTTCTTTTGAGAAGAACGTTAGAATAGCAATATTTTCTTTTTCACTTATTTTTTCGTTTTGCTCATTATATTTAAGTGCATTTCTTATACTCTCATCAAAATTAAATAATTCTTCTTTATCCAATTTAAGTTTGTCATTAAAATAGAACTTTCCCAGTACATTAGTATAAACAATCATATTATGTAAGAGTTAGGCTGTTTTTTATAAAGTTTGTTTTATTCATTCCTATAAACATTTATAAACAATAATTTTTTCTTATATCAAATATGGTAAATGAAGACGAGCACAAGGTTACAGCTCAGGAAAAGCACAAACTTAAGGTTTTTATTAAAGAATTAGAGAACTTTAGAGGTAGACATACAGAACTGATTAGTGTATATATTCCTCAAGGCTATGAGCTAAACAAGATTATTAATCATCTTGCTCAAGAACAAGGCACTGCTTCAAACATAAAAAGTAAGAGTACACGAGATAATGTCACGACAGGGCTTGAGCGTATGATACAGCACTTAAAACTATTCAAAAATACTCCGCCAAACGGTCTTGCTGTGTTCTCAGGTAATGTTGCAGAACGAGAAGGTCAACAGGATTTTAAAGTATGGTCCATAGAACCTCCTGTTCCATTAAAAATCAGACTTTATAGATGTGATAAAGAATTTGTTCTTGATACGCTTAGGGATATGCTTGATGATAAAACAGTCTATGGGCTTGTTGTAATGGATAGAAGAGAAGGAAATATTGCATTACTAAAAGGAAAATCAATAATTCCTCTTGTAAGCACTGAATCAATGGTTCCCGGAAAGTTTAGGGCAGGAGGACAATCTGCTCAAAGATTTGCAAGAAACAGAGAATTAGCGGCAAAAGATTTTTATAAAAAGATTGCAGATTATATGAAAGATGAATTTTTGCAAATGAAAGAATTGAAAGGAATTATTATTGGAGGTCCTGGGCCAACAAAATACGAATTTGCTGAGGGAAATTATATTACAAATGAAGTTAAGAAAAAGATATTTGCTATTAAGGATATTACATATACAGGAATGTTTGGTTTGCAGGAATTATTAGAGAGAAGTCAAGATATTCTTGCTAATGAAGAAGTTGCTGAGGAGAAAAGAATAATGCAAAAATTTTTTGGCTTGCTGTCTACAAGGCCTGGAATGGTCTGTTATGGTGAAGCCCAGACAATGGAGCAGTTAAAAATTGGAACAGTAGACACATTGTTGCTCTCAGAGGCACTTGACGATGACAAAATAGATGAATTTGAAAAAACAGCCGAACCATTTAGTACAAAAGTTGTAATAATAAGTGTTGAAACAAGAGAAGGAGTTCAATTAAAAGAAATGGGAAAGATTGCAGGCATTCTCAGATATGAAATTAGAGGTTAACTTAATTTTTAATTTTATTTCAATTCTTTTTTAATATTTAGTCAAAGTATAAATTTCGTTTAGGTAAAGTATTAATTGGTTTTTTACTTAAGTTGAATTATAAATAAATTTTGTCCGTATTGTACCGCTTGATTGTTTTTTACACATATTTCTTTTATAATACCACTATATTTTGACTTAATATCGGTCGGTATCTTCATTGTTTCAATTATGCATAATGTTTGTCCTTTTTTTACTATATCTCCTTGTTTTAAATAATTTTTATTATCTATTCTAATAAAACCAACCATCTCTGATTTAACTACATATTCATTTTCTTCTTGTTTGATAGTATTATTTATTTTATTTTCTAATCCATCCTTATTTTTACTATCTTGACTTATGTCGTTTGTAATTTTTGTATTAGTGCTTTTAGTATCTCCAGTATCTGAATTATTGTAATTATAATTTTTATTTTCATACTTTTTAATGATAATTTTAAATATATTAAATATATTAAATATAGAGTATCTTACTTCAAGCTCATTTATTTTTGAATCTTCAACAAGCCTTATAAGTTCCTTAATTTTTGAAATTTTCATTGCTATTGTTAAGTAGTTACTAATTATAAATTTTTTGTTTATCAACTGCTTAACTACTAATAATATATATATTAACCATTAATATATTAATCATCAATAACTTAATATATTAATATAATATTACGACTATAATGAATATCGCAGAACGAGCTCTTGCTGAATTGTTCCCAGAAAAAAAAGAGGAACGAACAATAATTGTGAAATATTCAAGAGCATTTTCAGACTATAATGCTAATGTTAAATTCTCAACGTCTACAATACAATTCAGGCTTTCTTATAAATGGAAAGAAGTGAGTGATGAAATAAAAGTTGGTCTTATTCAAATGTTTCTACTCAAAATCTATAATGAAAAAAAAAATACAATAAACATAGAACTTTATGAAAAATTCATTAAACACATGTCAACATATGCCGTTAAAAACCAAAGTGATCCAATTCTCGAAGAGTCATTTAAAAGAGTAAATGAAAAATATTTTAATGGTTTTATAGAGCAACCAAATTTAAAATGGAGTAATCAAAACTTTAGAAAGCTCGGCAGTTATGAGTATGTAACAGATACAATTACAATTAGCAATATTTTTGAAAAAGAAAAAGAGCTTCTTGATTACATTATGTATCATGAATGCCTTCATAAAAAATTAAAATATTATTCAAAGAATGGACGAAGTTTTCATCATACGACACTATTTCGCGAGATGGAGAAAAAATTTGATAATCCGCAAATTGAAAAAAAACTTAATGAGTTCCTAAGAAAATTAAGGATGAGGAATTTGTTTAAGTTTTGGTGAAAGCTGTCTAATAATTTTCCAAAAACTTTATAAGCACCTTTTAGAAAAAACTGCACCAAAAACGTGGAATTGTATTGCATTCTATCCCACTACAAAAACTTTATAAATGGCTTATAAATTCTAATTATAGTTAAATAATTGTAAAAATTAATGTTAATTGATGATTTAGGTGGATAATATGGGTGAAACTGTTCCAAAAAGTGTTGGTTCACTACAAAAAGGCAATTATGTTGTAATAGATGATGTCGCATGTGTCGTTGTTGATACACAAACATCTAGACCGGGGAAGCATGGCCATGCAAAAGTAAGATTGCAGGCTGTTGGTATGATTGATGGCAAAAAAAGAGAAATTGTATTACCCGGTCATGATAATATTGATGTTCCTATTATTGAAAAGAGAAATGCTCAAGTACTTAGCATAAATGGAGATAATGCTAATGTGATGGATTCCGAAACATACGAAACTTTTGATTTAAAAATTCCAGAAGAATTGAAAACAGACTGTAAAGAAGGAAAAACGGTTGTATATTGGGTTATTTTGAATGATAGAGTGATGAAACAAATAAAACCAGATGTATAATAATCTTGATGTTAAACCTTTGATGTATAAATGATATATATTAAATAATATATTATAATGATATATGATTAATAATAATTTAAAATTATGTAATAATTAATATTTAATAATCAAACAATTCAATTTTGAGGTTTTATTTAAAGGGTTAAAATGGTTAAATTTCCAGAAGCAAACGCGAGACTGTATAAGAACATTTTTGTTTGTAGAAGATGTAAGACAAAAATGAGGACTAGTATGATGAGAGTTCTTGCTGGTAAAGTAAAATGCAGAAAATGTAATTATAAGGCTTTGAGGGCAGTTAGAAAAAAATGATTTTCGGATTAGATTTTAACCTAGTCTTATTTATTATATTTATAATTGCTATTGGAATATTCCTATTAATAAAAAGAAAAAATCTCGAAGTCCAAAAAATAATATTCCCTGTTCTATATCTTTTACTTTACAGAACCAAACTTGGATTGAAGTGGATGGATAAGAGTTCAAAAAAATACCCGGACTTTTGGAAATGGTTCGGTATTATAGCAATAGTAATTGGTTTTATTGGAATGATATTCATTTCCTTCATTTTAATTGACAATATTCTTAAAATCTTTTTTATACCAGGAGCAAAATCAGGCGCAGGTCTTGTTCTGCCCATAAAAGCAAAAGGTGTTTTCTTTGTTCCATTTATTTTTTGGATTATTTGCATATTTATTCTCTCAATAGTTCACGAATTCAGCCACGGTGTCTTAGCTCGAAGGTATGATATGAAATTAAAATCATCCGGATTTGGATTTATGTCAATATTACTTCCAATAATACCTTTAGCATTTGTCGAGCCAGATGAGAAAAAACTACAAAAAAAGCCAAATAAAGAGCAACTCAGTGTTCTAGCTGCAGGTCCTTTTTCTAATATTGTTCTGGGTCTGCTCTGCTTATTAATTTTTTTGGGTCTTTCAAGCATAGGAAGTAATCTATATAATTATACAGGGGTTGGAGTTAGGGTTTACAAGAATGAAAGCTTTGCCGCTTATCAAGCAGGAATGCAGGATGATGATATAATCAGTATGATAGATAATACTAAGATTACTACTGTTGCAGATCTATCAAATGTTCTTGAAACGAAAAAAGGTGGAGATAAAATTGTAATTATTACAAACGCATCTACTTATTATAATGTTACCTTGGGCAGTATAAAAAGAGAAAACCAACTATGTTTTATTTGCAACAAAGTTCTTCCAAGTTATTTTACAAAGGAAAAAGCTCAATTAGGTGTAGATGTTTATCAGGTGGCTGAATTAAGAAAAGATATTATCCAAAAGTATGGTCAGTTTAGTATTGACGTATTCCTGTGGTTTATGATATTACTTTCTTATCTTTATATATTTAATATTGGTGTCGGAACATTTAACTTATTACCATTACCAATAGTTGATGGTGGTAGAATGTTCTATCTTGGAATGAATCATTGGTTTGGAAAAGAAAAAGCAATGCATATTACGAAATATGTATATATATTTTTTGTTCTGATATTATTATTATTGGTATTTTTTGCATTTTTCAGAGGAATCGGTATTTAGTAAAATTTTCAGCTGACAGTCAAAGTTAATACTAACAATCAAAATTAATAAAATGATATCAATAATTCTTATCGAGCCAGAGAATCCTGGGAATGTTGGTGCTGTTTGCAGAGTTATGAAGAATTTTGGTTTTGAGAGATTAATTATTGTAAACCCGATGTGTGATGTAAATTCCATAGAAGCGATAAAGAGGGCAAAATATGCAAAAGAATTATTAAAAAAAGCAAAAATGGAAAAAAATTTACCGCGATTTGATATTCTTATCGGAACCACAGGAAAATTAAGCAATGACTATAATATTCCTCGAGTTCCATTGATGCCATGGCAATTATTAGAAAAATTAAAAAGTATAAATTATTCAAAAAATAAAATCGGAATTATTTTTGGAAGAGAAGGTATTGGATTAACTAATCAAGAAATAGAAAAATGTGATTTTATTCTGACAATTCCAACATCTAAAGAATATCCAATAATGAACCTAAGTCATGCAGTAGCAGTCATATTATATGAATTGTCAAAAAACAATAAGGACAATATTGGCAATTTTCCACTCATGACTGTCAAAGAAAAAGAGCAATTGCTTAAGCAAATAAATAAAACTCTTGACAATCTCACTTTTACAAGTCCAGATAAAAAACGAACACAACAGACAATATGGAAAAAGCTGGTTGGAAAATCGTTCTTGTCAAAGCGGGAAGCATTTGCGTTGATTGGTTATTTTAAGAAATTGAATGAAAAATTAAAATAAGAATAATTTCTAAAATACCATAATATTATGGTATTTAAATAGTTTATTAAATTTTATAATAATAAACAAAGCTTTAAAAAATACTTTCTCTTTCTTATTGCTATGGACAAATCTTACAAGAAAAAACTCCAACAACAAGGCTATTACTTTACTGGAGAACACTCTGCAAGCAAAATATGTACTTGGACGAAAAAGTCATTAAGAGATGAGGGATTTTGTTACAAACAAAAATTTTATGGAATAAATAGCCATTTGTGTAATCAGATGTCTGTAACAGTAAATTTCTGTAATAATAATTGTCTTTATTGTTGGAGAGAACGAAATAATTCTGATTTTGGAAAAATTGACGAGCCAATTGAAATAATCAATAATTCAATTATTGCCCAGAGAAAACTAATAAGTGGTTATGGTGGTTATGAAAAACTTAACAAGAAAAAATTCATTGAAGCTCAAAATCCAAAACATTATGCGATATCTTTGACAGGAGAAACACTTGCATATCCGAAACTAAATGAACTCATTAAACTGCTCCATAAAAAAAATATGTCGACATTTATTGTGACTAACGGACAGTTGCCAGAAAGACTAAGGAAAATGACTCCACCAACTCAATTATATATCTCAATAAGTGCGCCGACAAAAGATTTATTCAACAAAATCTGTAGTCCAATACAAAAAAATGGCTGGGAGCAATTAATAAAAAGCTTAAAAATATTGAAAAACTTGAAAAAAAGGACAAGGACAGCAATAAGAATAACAGTTATAAAGGATTTAAATATGGTTTTTCCACAAAAATATGCAGAATTAATTAAAATTGCCGAACCGAAATTTGTTGAAGTAAAGGCGTATATGTACGTTGGTGCATCAAGAGAAAAACTAACAATAAAAAACATGCCAACACACGAAGAGGTTAGAGAGTTTGGATTAAAAATTGGTAAATTCTGCAATTATAAGTTTATTGATGAGCAAAAAGAATCAAGAGTGATACTTTTGATGAAAAAAGATTTAAAGAATAGAATATTAAAATTCAATAATAGTAAAATTTAATAAGAAGTAAAAGAAATTTCTGCTGTTTCAAATTTTTCATAGAACACAAGTTCTGGCTTTTTTTGTTTAACAGTATAATAGAACTGGTCAAGACCTGTCCACCACAAGAACCAGCCCGCAGGCTCAGTTATAGTTAAAAGTAAATGATGAAAAAAAGAAAGATTTGGCAATGAGTTAATAAATCCAGCAATTAACATTAAAGATGTTCCCCAAGCAATAATATTTAATCCTTTTTTCTTAATGTCTTTAATTTCTTCAAGTAATAATTGGTGGTGTTTTTTAAAATGGTCTCTAAGTCTTTTCTTAATAACATATTCTTGCAAAAAATTTCTATTTTGTTTTGGAACCATAAATTTTAATAATAATTTTCCACTCGGCTTATCTCTGCTTGCCCTTCTTACTTCATTTAAAAAATCATCGGATAATGCCCTCTCGCTATAATGTCTAGGATCAAAATCTGAGAATATATCATCATAGTGATCAAGTAAAAGACTTATCTCACTCTGCTTTAAAAGCTTTTGCTTCTCGGCCTCAAATATTTTTAACTGATCTTTTTTATTAGGCTCACTTTTTATATTCATAATTTACCTCTTTTTCCAGATTAATCAATTATTTCAAACAGAATTTATATATTTTATTAAAATATTTATTCAGTCACCAATTAGTCTCATATTATTTAAGATTTAATACTTCAAGATAATTTCTAACTAAGTCAATTCTATTTATACTAACATTAGCCATTTCTTTTTTATCTTTCAAGATAATCTCTTTAATTTTTTCTTCTGGAAATTTTTTGAGGAGTTTAATTAATCTTGGATATGCAATTCTATCAGGAAATATTCTCGGTGGTTTTTTAAGTAAAGCAAATTCATAATTCTTTTTATATTTCTCTTCTTCTTTTTTGTTTTTATACTTCTTTAAACCGAAATAAATTTTTTCAGCAAAATCAAATTCATTTACTAAATTAAGAATATTATTATTACTTAAATTTCTTTGTTTTCTCGGTCTTTTTGTATAAATATATCTTATTACTTCTGGCTCAATTAACTTTAATAGGTTAGATAATGGAGTAACATTACCATGTCTCGTGGCCATTTTTTGTTTATCTACAAGAAAGTATTCATAATAAAAAATCAGGGGCAAATCTCTTTTATATACTTTTAAAATTACTTGTTTAGCAAAAGGCCAAGAACCTATGAAATGCTCTTTCCCAAACGGTTCTATTGTTGTATTAAATAATAACATCTGGGCAGGCCATTCAAATTCCCAATCCATTTTTACATTTCCATCCTTCCAACTGCATCTTCCTTGGTGTCCGCATCCTATTGCGGGGTATTTTATAGTTAAATTTCTTCCAGTACAAGTATATTCTACTTCCTCTTTTTCTAAATCTATTTTTGTAATTCTTCCAGTTATTTTTTTACATTCTTCACAAATAGCCCAAACAGGAACATAATCTTTTGGTTTTGTTTTTTCAATAGAAAGATCAATTTTTCTTGCTTCATCCATATTTTCAAAAATTTTCTTTAAATATTCATTAAATTTTCCTGTTTTGTAGAGTTCATATGTACTAAAATATTCTGTATCTACTAATCCTATTTTAGCACATTCTTCTTCATAGATTTTTCTAAAATGTTCTGAATAATTCTCACAACACCCAAGAGGATCAGGTATGAAGTAAAGAGGCATTCCTACGTATTTCTCATATGTTTCGATTATCTGGGGTGTGGAGATATGCCAGTTTTTATTTAAATCAAAAAAACCCGAAGGCAATTTTCTGAAAGGATCCATATTATCTCTTGTTTGGATGTGTTTCGCAGGATATCCTTTTTCCTTTACTGATAAGTATATAAAATAACTCCGAATGTTATCATTAAAATTTCCAATATGTTTTGTCCCTCCGGGGGTTTCTCCACATCTACAAACAACTACCTGATTTTTTTCTTTAGCTTTACTAATTGCTTTATCTGCAAATTCTTCTATTTTATACTTCCAATTTCCTTTCATTTTGTGTTTTATGGACCGAAGAGGATTTGAACCTCTCACCTCAAGATAAAAATCTTGACGCTCTACCTTGCTGAGCTACCGGTCCTTAATTCATTTATACTAATTTATTTCTAGTAACTGCTTAGTTTTTTCTTTTCCTAAAGCAATTAAAAATGTAGGGAGTCTTGGTCCTGTATCTTGGTCTATCAACATATGATATACATTCTTGAAAAAATTTCTTTGAGCAATCTTTTTTTCTTTGTCAGAAAATTCTGGTTTTTTTGGAATATCATAAACTAACCAGGTGAGTTTGTCTAAATCCCAATACTTTTCCATTTCTCTGCATAATCTTTTAATGTTTTCTTTTTCTTCATCACTTAAACTTTCATAATATTTTATATTCGGTTCTTCTCTAAGATTTATTTTTAATTCGGGCATGAATTCATTAATCCAGTTACAAGATTTTTCAAGTCTTATTTTTAATGTTTCTTCATTATACTTCTCGCCAATTCTTTTATACATTCTTTCTAATTCTTCAAAATTTCCTTGCACTATTTGGCCAAAAGAAGCAACTTGCCTAAATGAAACATTGCTTTTCTTAGGAATTCTTCCTGGTTTTATTGCTGATAATTCTATTTCTCTTTTTTCTGTTAAAGTTAATTTATTATCATAGTAATCTGAAATTTTTCTATCGAATTCTTCATATTGTCTTATTAGGTCTGAATCAAAAAATAAAGTTATAGCTTTTTCAGGTCTTGCTCTCGAAAAAACCCATCTAAGTAATTCAGGTTCATAAATCCTTAATAAATCTTTTGGAGTAACTCCTGTACCTTTTGAACTCGACATTTTTGATACTCCTTGTATACCAACAAACGCATAACCTTGAAAATAGGGTGGTTTAACACCTAAAACTTCTCTAGCTATTTTTTCAGCAGTTTCAAAACTACCTCCAGGTGTAGAATGATCCGCTCCTCCTGGTTCAAAATCAACACCCTCAAATCCCCACCTCATCGGCCAATCAACTTTCCAGCTTAATTTTCCTATATTTTTTTTTGAAATATCTACTGTTTCTGTGTGTCCACACTTACAAGAATAAGTAATTAAGTCTTTTTCATCATAATTTGTCATTTTAGTTCCAGTACTTTTATTGCATTTTCTACAATATATCTGGAGAGGAGAATAATTCTTTAATTCTTCGTCTGAAATTCCTTGCGTTCTAAATTCTCCGAGTATTTTAGCTATTTTTTTTCTGTTTTGAAGTGATTTTTTTATTCCAGAATAATATTTGTTTGCTTTATACATTTGGGATTGTCTGATAAATCTTAGTTCTATTCCTAAAGAAGGAATTACTTCTTCTAATTCTGTTGAAAAATGTCTTGCATAAGAATCATGGCATTTGTAAGGATCAGGAATTTCACTAATAGGCATCCCGAGATATTTAGTGAACGATTGGGGGACATTTGAAGGAATTTTTCTTAAACGATCATAATCATCCCATGAAAAAATTATTTGAGCATCATACCCTTTTTCTTTCAGAGCCCTATAGACAAAATCAGAAGTAATTATATCTCTAAAATTTCCAATATGAACTTTTCCAGATGGGGTTATGCCTGAAGCTAAAATAAATCTTTTTTTATTTGGATTTGCTTCGATTAATTTGCTTGCTATCCTGTCTGCCCAATGAGAGTATTCCATAATATTTTCTAAATCGCTTATATTATAAATTTAATGTTTTTTTTGTTTTTATTTAACTGTAATATTTAATTATTTATAAAATTATTTAATTTTACTATCATTGAGTTACATCAATATTTAGTTGTGTCCCTTATACTTTAAAAACCAAAACAATGAAAAAAATCTCGTTTTCTTTACTAAGTTCTGCTAAAATCTTCTGGTTTTAAATCAGTATTAAAAAATTCGAATTCTTAAAATTTACAACTTAAATATAACGGTTGAACAATACTTTAAAATAATTTTTTACAAATATTTATAAATAATTGAAATCTTCTTTGATAATATTGCGTCGGTGGTCTAACGGCTACGCGCTAGAAACAAAGATTTGTGGGTTTTCAGTTCTGCGCGCTGTAAATGACTTCGGCCTTCCATTTTAGAAGAAGTTAGCCGACTATCCGGGTTCGAAAAGAAAAATAAAGTCTCGAATGTCCCGGCCGACGCATTTAATTCCTCTTTTATTTTCTTTTATTTTTTTAATGAGATTTAATTTGTATCTATATTTTGTATCTATTATTATATTCTATTAGTATATATTAAACAAGTTTTATAAATAATATAAAATTCTCTTAATACATGGTTTTAGATAAATTAGGGGATTCATTAAAAAACACATTGAACAAAATAGCTAACGCGTTATTTGTGGATGAAACCCTTGTAAATGAACTCGTAAAGGATATTCAAAAAGCGCTTTTGCAAGCAGACGTAAATGTTAAATTAGTATTTGAATTAACACAAAAAATTAAGACAAGGGTTCTCAGAGAGGAAATCCCAAAAAACATTTCAAAAAAGGAATATCTAATTCGTGTTGTGTACGATGAACTGGTTAATTTTCTTGGGGGGCCGGGTTCAAAAATTCATATTGAAAAAAAGCCATTTACTATTATGCTAGTTGGATTGTTTGGTAATGGAAAAACAACCATGGCAGGGAAACTTGCTAATTATTATAAAAAAAGGGGATTAAAGGTTTGTGTTATAACAACAGATACTTGGAGACCTGCTGCTTATGATCAATTACAACAATTAGCAGAAAAAGTTCAAGTTCCATTTTTTGGAATAAAAAAAGAGAAAGATCCTGTGAGAATATTTAAGCATTTTGAAGATGAATTAAGAAATTTTGACTTAATTATTGTTGATACTGCGGGAAGAGATGCATTAAGTGATGATTTGATTGGGGAGTTAAATAAGATAAATTCTGCTATAAAACCAGATGAGTCTCTTTTAGTTATGAGTGCTGACATTGGCCAGGCAGCTGAAAGACAAGCTATTGCATTTAATGAAACCTGTAAAGTTACGGGTGTTGTAATAACAAAATTAGATGGTACTGCCAAAGGAGGGGGGGCCTTAATTGCTTGCAGCATCACAAAAGCACCTGTGAAATTTATTAGCACAGGAGAAAAAATTGACGCCCTTGAAGAATTCAAGCCAGAGGGATTCGTTTCTAGATTATTAGGAATGGGTGATCTTGAATTATTATTAGAAAAAACAAGGGATGCTATAACAGAAGAAGAAGCTAGGGATATGGGTGCAAAATTGCTTAAAGGTGAGTTTAATCTTATTGACCTATATCAACAGATGCAGGCAATAAAAAAAATGGGTTCACTTTCTAAGATTTTAGAATTAATTCCTGGTTTCAGCGGAGCAAAATTACCAAAGGAAATTCTTGAAGTTCAAGAAGGAAAACTTGAGCTCTGGAAATATGCAATGAACTCCATGACAAGAGAGGAATTAGAAAACCCTGACATAATTGATGGAAAAAGAGCTGAACGAATAGCAAAGGGCAGTGGTGTTGATATTCAAGAAGTTAGAAGTCTAATAAAACATTATAGACAAAGTAAAAAACTAATGAAACATATAAAAGGCCTTGACTCTGAGAAAGGAATGGAAAAAATAATGCAGAAATTTCAGAAAGGACAATTAAAAGGATTAAGTAAAGGCTTGTTTTAATAATTACTATAATTTTATAATGCTTGTTTTTTATATAAAATCTCTCTTGGAGTTTGGTTAATATTTTTTTTTAGTTAAAAAGTGTTATGTTGTTTTTATATTCTTTTACTAGTATATTTATTATTTAATAATTTTTTATATTTAATAAACAATTAAAATTGAATGTAAAATATTGTGTATATAATTATTTTATAGAACTTTTATAAAATAATAGGGCGAATACCCACAGATTTATATGTGGGATGAAGCCCGTCTTCTCTATCAAGTATTTGTGCAAGAGAAAGAAGTAAGTTAATCATCCAATGGACTTTTGATGTTGCGAATATTTTTATTTGAAACTTTTGTATAAATCAATGTTGTACTAATATCTGAGTGTCCTAATAAATCTTTAATATATCTAATATCAGTACCATTTTCTAAAAGATGTGTTGCAAAGGAATGTCTTAAAGTATGTGGTGTAACATTCTTTTTTATACCTACTTTTTTAGCTGCATTTTTAATAATTTTCTGTATAGAACCAACAGAATATTTCTTTCCCCTTTGAGATAAAAAAACATATCCTTCTCTTTCTTTTGTAAAAACACATAAAGATTTTTTCAACTTTCTCGAAAGCATCACTATACGGTCTTTTTCTCCTTTACCGTTTTTTATATTAATCAAATTTCTTTTGAAATCTATATCACACCATTTAATATTTATTAATTCAGAAAGCCTCATTCCTGAAGAATACAACATTTCTATTATAATACGGTGTTTAAGATTTTTTGTCGAAAAAATCATGGACAATATCTCATTTTTTGAAAGTACATTCGGAAGAGATTTTGGTTTTTTCATATTCGGCACTATTGTTGTATCATTGACTTTATTTATACCAAGATAAAACTTTACAGCAAAACCAGCAACTCTTACCGAAGAAGGACTCTTTCCCTGATTTATCATATCAAGCAAAAATGCTTTTAAATCTTTGCCAGAATCTAAAAATCTTTTTGTATGATAAAGATAAGCATTAATTGTTTTTCTAGAATAACCCCTAAGCTTGCATTCATTAATTATTTTTAATTTCCAATCATCATTATTTATGCAGTTAGTCCTATTTTGAGTTCCTTCAACCATAAAAAGAATGAATCAAAGAGAAATAATATACTTTTAGTACATTTTTCCGGATAATTCAAAGAAAAAACAGAAAAACATTCGGCTTAATAGTTGTTAAATGCAATTATTACTCGGGGCACAAATGAACTAAAATAAACAAAATGAAGGAGGCACACTCATATTAATAAAATTTAAATATTTTTAGATATATAGTAAATGAAATGTATTGTCCTAACTTTATTCAAATATTGGAAAAACTAGATAATTCTAAAGAATATACTGATGCGTTTCTTGTTTCTTTAGGATTGGACACATTTCTCAAAGAATATTTGTATCTTATTCATGAAAATAGAAATTTCTTCAATAATTATTTTAAAAATGGCAGACTTACAGCATTATTCAAGATAAGCCGATGGGATAAGGGAGAAGTCACTATAGATAATCATGTTTTTGATATAGCAAACAATTCTGAGGAAATCAAAGCGATATTAAGCATATTGAAAAAACTGCAAAGTAATCTAACATTATTTCTAAGAACAGGAATAAATATTGGAAAATCTCATAAACTGAATAAATTAATAAAAAAATTAGGCTTTTCAGCGATAGCAAATAAGCAGATTAGTAAAAAACAAAATTTACTAAATCCTTTCATACATCACTGTAAAACTTGTTTAGATATCTTGGATATTCTAATCAATCAAATTAATTCTCAAAAGAATGTATTTCCTAAAAAAATAAGATTTGAACCCATGTATACTAAAATATTTGACTATGAATATAATGAAAAATTAGTATATGAGATTAGATACTCTATCTTTAAAGATGCTGAGTTAATAAAGTCTAATGAATATAAATTATTGACTAATTTTATTGAGTTAGGTATGGGCTTAAGTAATTTTATATGTAATAAGAACCAATATTCACAAAGATTGAGAAATGGTGATATTCTATTGAGTTATCATCTACCTAAATTTCTTAAAAGACACAGAATTTCTTCCATCATTGGTAAATACACTAATTCATGTTGTACACATGCAGGAATATATTTTGAAGGAAAAGTAGTGGAAGCAAACTTTGAAGAAAAACACGGAATTAATTTAGAAGA
>JAWABG010000017.1:0-1913 GCA_038884715.1 Candidatus Woesearchaeota archaeon
ATCCAGAATGAATGAAGATGAATCTATCTATAATGCTATTATAATCGCATTAGTAATAGGAATACTAATAGTTATTCTAACATTAATCATTGCGAGGCCAAAACCAGAAACATTTACAGAGTTATACTTCAACAACCATAAAACACTCCCAAAATACATAATACCAACAAAACAATACAACTATTCATTTTCAATAGCAAATCATGAAAAAAAACAAACACAATATAATTATACAATAACGCGAGAATTATACAAATTTAATTATAGTTGCGAAAGACCAAACTTATATTTAGAAGAAACAAACATTTCAGGATACAGCAAATTTGTAGAAAAAGAATCGAGCGTAATCACAAGAACAAGCAAGACACAGAACCCAAAACTATTTATTAAAGAAAAAGAATACTCACTCACATTTAATTACATAGTAAGAGATGGAATCGGACAAATAGTAACAAAATTCAACGACATAGAAGGAAACGAAAAATACGCATTCATCATAAATGAAGACAAGCAAGTAGCTTATTTTTCCAGAAGTTATGACATAAATAAATCAGTCTATAGAGAAGAGCTAATAAGTATTGAAAAAGGAACATTACATAATGTAAATATATATGCAAGCTATGGAACACTTATATTAACAATAGACAACAAGACAATATTTAATAATAGTATTGACGATTACTCTCAAGGATTTTTCACATTTGAAACAACAAACACATATGCAGAATTCTCAAATATTTTATTAAACAGAGAAGGAAAAAAGCAAAATATTAACCTAGTTTTTGCAGACCAAGAATATAAAATAGCACAATTAGAAGAAAAAAAAACAGAAAGAACAATACAGCTATATGCAACAAATGAAGAGCAAAAAAATTTCACCTACTATATAACAAACACCTCTTTTGACTTTAATGGTTATACAATGGACTTTGTTTTCAGACTATATAAAGGAAATAAAATAGAATTGGGAATAGAAAAAGGATACGGTATACAATACAACAAGGAAACAAACCAAATAACAATAAATAATGAGACAATTAATGCTTCAGAAAAATCAAAAAAAACACAAGTTCACAGATTAAAAATAATTGCAAATAATGACAAAGCAGAGATATTTTTCGACAATTATCCACTAAACAAAACATTTATAATAAAAAATCCTGCAGAAAAAAAACCATTCATAAACTTATGGGATTCCAAAACAAGCATTCAAAGCCTCACAATAAAAAACAACAAACAACCAATTCTTATAAAATATAATATACCAAACGCAAACCAAGAGATAAAATATGCTGCACTGCCAAATATCAAATTATTGAATGAAACAAACATGACAGAACAAGAAAACGACATAACAATCGATGAACAAAAAGAAATTATAATAGATTTATTTGAGAGCAGAAAGATAGAATGGCAAAACTACAGAATAAAATTAGTATATATTGACCCTGAAAAAAACGGATCAATCATACTGAGCTTTAATGACATCGACAATAACTTATATACTATTATAATTGATGACAAAAAAAATACTGTTGAGATAAGTTATAATTTTGGTAAGAATTTTGAAAGAATTATAAGAAAAATAGAATTAAATGACCAAACAACCCATTTGCTAATAATTGATGTAAATAAAAAAGAGTTAGAAATTACATTAGATAATAAAATATTATTAAAAAAAGAGATTGACAAGGCGTCCGACGGAATATTGCTCGTTGATTATTCAGAAAATATAAAACTCCAAAGACTAGATGTCGAGAATAGAGAAAACAAAAATATAATGGTTTATACAACAACAGCAGTATGCAAACCAGAATTAGTAAAAACATACACAACAAAAAGAACCGCAATACTTGAAGACGAAGAAAAAAAAACATTTTATAGCACGGTGTCATACGATTTATATCCTGAGT
>JAWABG010000017.1:1923-24267 GCA_038884715.1 Candidatus Woesearchaeota archaeon
TGAGTTTGACATCTCAAAACTACAAATATCTCTTGATAATGGACAAGAAATATATTTTTGGACAATGAGAACATGACATTACAATCAATACTACAAACAATATTAGGACTGCTTCTTGCATTATTCATACCGGGATATTTAATTGCAAGAATATATTTTAAAGAGTTAAATGAATTAGAAAAATTTGTATTAGGTTTTGTTCTGAGCATATGTATTGACATATTTATAGGATTATTCCTTGGCTATAATGAGACAATGAAGAATATAACGGGAGGAATAACAACATATAATCTCTGGTTATACTTAGGAATAATATCTGGAGTTTTAATAATCGCATACATTATACTAAACAGAGAAGAAATAAGAATAATATGGGATTATTTTTTTAGAAAATCAGATAATAACTTCACAAAAAAATTCGCAAAAAAATAATTGCTAAAAATATTAAATTAAAGAGACAAGAAGAACAACAAGCCCAAGAACAAGACAATAAAAACTAAACCAGTAAAAAGTATCCTTCTTAATAATATTTAAGAGTAATTTCAAAGATAATATACCTGTAATAATCCCTACAATTGTGCCGAGAATCATGAACCAAATATCTGTCATTCTTCCAAATTCTTTAAATTCCATAATTATTGCCCCAAGAATTGTCGGAATAAACAATAAAAAACTAAACTTAGTAGCATCTTCTTTTTTTATACCCAGAAACATAGCACTGCTTATGGTACTGCCGCTTCTTGAAACTCCTGGAAGAATTGCAATTCCTTGAAATATTCCAACAAAAAAAGAATTAGGTGCTGTAATTTTTTTATGTTTCTTTTTAGGATATCTAGATAAGAATAAGAGTATACTGCTAAAAATTAATCCGATTCCAACAACTAATAGTGAATTAAAAGACAATTTCACATACTTATTAAAATAATAGCCGATAAATGCAATTGGTATTGTCGCTATTATAATAAAAAGTATTAGAAGTAATTTTTCTTTTTCTCCTTTAAATGCTCCTATAAACAGTTCATATATATCTTTCCAAAAAACAAACACAACAACAAACAAACTGCCAATGTGTAACATTAAGTCATAAACAACAGGTTGCTCAAAACCAAAAATTGTTTGTAAAATAACGAGATGGCCACTACTGCTTACAGGAAGCCATTCTGTAATGCCTTGCACTATTCCTAATATTATATATTCTAAGATTCCCATTTTATTATATATATTACAATGAGTGCGAATATTGTTCCGCCAATATCAAGCAAAAAATCCAACCAAGTAGAAGTTCTAGAGGGGATAAATTTCTGAACATATTCGCTCACAATGGCTACAACAATACAAGATATAAAAGTAATAAAATAATTATTTAATTTCTTAATCTTAAATAATGAAAAAGTTTTCCACAACAATAATGCAAGAATAAAAAACTCTGCAAAATGAGCAACCTTATCATATCCATCCATAGGAATTATCTTTTCTGGATGGGGATTCAATGCAAATAATATGAGAATAGATAAATAAATAATAAGTATTACTAAAAAAACATATTTCAACCATTTGCTCTTCATAATCATCTAGAATCGTATAATACTTATAAATATTATTATGAATCAAAAAATAATAATAGTGAATAAGTATAAATCAAGGAAAAATAAACATATATAAATTAGGAGAAATTTCCAAAGTTGATGAATCTAGCGAAGGGGGGTTATAGTAATAATTATAAAAGTAATATAATAAATTATAGTAATATATATGCATACATAATTCCATTTGCATTTTATGTATTTCTTGCTCCTTTATTGAAAGTATTTATTAAGGATGATAATATTATTATAATTATTAAAGTTATATCAATATTAATACTGTTGCTTGTTTATAGAGAACATTATAGATTCACTTTTATAATTGATTTTTTTACATTTTTTGCAGGATTATTAATTTTTATTATTTGGATCGGTCTCGAAGGTTTTTATCCATTACTTGGTACAACAGTTTATATTCCACAAAATACATTCTATTTAATAGTTAGAATTATTAGTGCAATAATTATTGCTCCAATTATTGAAGAATTCTTTGTTAGATTTTTCTTGAATAGGATTATTATTAAGCGTGGTTTTCATAAATGGAATATTATTCCAGTATATAAATTTACAGTGTACAGCTTTGTTGTGACTGTGTTATTTTTTGGTTTTAGCCATAATAGGTGGCTTCCAGGATTAATGACAGGAATAATATTAAATATAGTTCTGATTAAAACAAAAAAAATTGATAATTGCATTATTGCACATATTATCGCAAATATTCTTGTTGTAATATTTGTAATCTTAACTGAGAGCTGGAATTTTTGGTGAAAACAGTTGAAATTCACAAAATTTATAATAGAAGGGTATATAGAAGGTAAATAGTGACGTTGTAAAGTAAATTTATAACAAAAAAATATAAGAAAAATATAAAAATAAATAAAATTATTAAATAAATATATTTAATTAATTTATCACACTAAATTTTATTTTAATTTTATTTTGCACATATAAAAAATTTGAAAGTTGCATTTCGTCAATAAATAGTGATTAAAAATTAAGTCATTTTAAAGTGATAAAACAAAAGATTTATATATAAGAAAGTTTTTTTAACAGTAAGATTTTCGGGGATAGAAATGAAAATAGAACAAGTAGTATATTATGATATCATAACGTGTTATAAAGAATTTTTTATTTTTAGGAGAGTACACTGAATGATATAAAAAATTTATAAATAATAAAAAAAACAAGAAAACTAAATTAGGTGTATTGGGGTGTAAAATATGAAGAAAATTTTTTTTATTCTTGGAGTATTGATTTTTTTAAGCTGCACCGCATCAGCTCTTGCATTGCCAACAATTGTAAGTGGCCATGTTTATGAGTCTGACGGAAGCACACCGGTGCCTAATGTTGAAGTATCAGCAATATGTAATACTGGAGATGGAACAATCGGGCCACTAACAGACATAACTAACCAGTATGGTTTCTATGTTATAGAATTTGGGATCAATGATATTCCGGAATGTCCTGTAGGTTCTGAAGTGACAGTAAGTGCTGGAGAAAATAGTGCATCAGGAATAGTTGGTCCAAATAGATACCTACAAAAGAACCTTATATACATAAACTTCTCAATACCAGAATTTGGAGTAGTGGGAGCAGGAATTGCACTCGCTGGAGCTGTAACAGCATTCATGCTCTTCAGAAAGAGGCATTAAGATTTAAATAAAAAAAATAAAAATTTAAATAAAATTTTAAGGAGGGAAAAAAATGAATAACAAAATGTTTTTTCCAATAATAGCATTGATTATAATGGTTTTACCAGCTATGGCGATTACCACAACACCTGATGTTTATGTCCACGGTATTGTTTATAGTGGAGCAGGAATTGACTCACCACCTGTTGAAGGTGTAGAAGTTGATGTAAGATGCTGGAGCGAATCACATGATCACACGTTAACATCATTACCAACAGACAGCACAGGTTACTTTGATGTATTGTTTGATTTCAACAACTGCTTTATCGGAGACAACGTGCAGGCATGCGTTGGAAACAAATGCAGTGCAATAGTAACTGCAGAAGATGAATTACCAAACCCACTTATAATTGTTGGTGTTGATATCTTTAATGTGCCTGAATTCACCGCAGTAGCAGTTGGATTAGCGGCAACAGGAGGAATAGTTGGATTTTTATTCCTAAGAAAAAGAAATTAAAATTTTTATTTTATTTGATTTATTTTTTCTATCTTTTTTTTGTTTTATTAATATTATTCTATCTGTATATTGTAAAAGAAATTAAAAGCTAAATATTAAAATTGAAGAACATAAAAAAAACAAATCTCTGAATCAACAACAAATTATTTAAACCAATAATTTCTCCTATAAACTAATGACAAAAGAGTTTGATGAATTATTGAGTTTTATGCAGCAAAAAGGATTTGTTTGGGGGCCAGAACCAGAATTATATGGAGGGCTAAGCGGTTTCTATACATATGCACCATTAGGTAAATTATTAAAAAACAAAGTAGAAACAAGAGTAAGAAAATTCTATAATAAAAACGATTTCTGGGAAGTAGAATGCCCGCTCATAATGCAAAAAGAGGTTTGGAAAGCCTCGGGCCATTTAGATGGATTTAGTGATCCTTTAATAATTTGTAGCAAATGCAAAAGCTGTTTTAGAGTTGACAATTTAATAGAGGAATTGTATCCTGGAGAAAAACCAAAGGATCAAATAAAATTTATTGAACAAAAACATATAAAATGCCCAAACTGTAAAGGAGAATTATACAAAGAAATAAAAAAACACGATCTAATGATGAAAACAAATATAGGAATTAATATTGAAGCATATATTAGACCAGAAACAGCAACAACCACTTACTTGCCATTCATAAGATATAATGACTTTTTTAGAAAAAAAATACCGTTTGGTGTTTTTCAAATAGGAAAAGCTTTTAGAAACGAGATAAGCCCGAGGCAACACATACTAAGAATGAGAGAGTTCACTCAGGCAGAGGCTCAATTATTCTTACTCCAAAAACAAAAATCAGAATACTATGGCCATAAAAAAATAAAGGACATAAAAATAAAAATATGGACAGATGAAGAGCAGGAAGAACATAAAAAACAAATAATAATATCAATAGAAGAAGCAATAAACAAAAAAATATTCAAAAACAAAGCTTATGCATCAATGATATCTCAAGCATATTCACTAATAAAAGAACTAGGATTCCCTGAAGAAAAAATTAGACTAAGACAACACTTACAAGACGAAAAGGCATTCTATGCAGATGATGCATGGGATATTGAAGTAAATACAAAAAGCTTTGGCTGGATTGAACTCTGCGGTGTACATGATAGAACAGATTATGATCTTAGACAACATGGAAATGCAACAAATAAAAATCTTGTAGCATTAGATGAAAATAATAACAAACAAATACCACACATTATTGAAATTGCTTTAGGAATAGACAGAACTGTTTTTTGCTTACTTGATTTATTTTATGAAAAAAAGGAAAAAGAAGAAGGAAAAACTGTTCTAAAATTACCAATACACCTTGCACCAATAGAGGTTAGCGTTTTCCCACTTGTAAACAAAGAAGGATTACCTGAAATAGCATACAGTATATATACAGAACTAAAAAACGAATTTATATGCAACTATGATGATTCTGGAAGCATAGGAAAAAGATACTTGCGAGAAGAAGAGACCGGAACACCACTATGTGTAACTATTGATTTTGACACAAAAGAAAAAAACACAGTAACTATTAGAGAAAGAGAAACAGGAAAACAAGTAAGTATAACAGTAAAAGAATTACATCAAGCAATCCATAAATATTATTCTGGAGAAAGCATAGAAAAAATAGGGAAATTAGTAAAAAAAGAAAAAATATGAATTTGCTTATTTTTTTATACTATTTTTCTTATAATTTATAACTAAAAAAATGTTCTCACTATATCATAAACAACAAACTTTAAATAGTAACAATAATAAATTATATTAATAATATGAAGGAGATTAAAATAATAGGAAGAGGTGGCCAAGGAGGAAAGACAGCAGCAGCAATAATTGCAGAAGCAGCATTAGAAAAAGGATTTTATATACAGAGCTTTCCAGAATACGGAGCAGAGAGAGAGGGGGCTCCAGTATTTGCATATACTAGAATTGATGATAAAGAAATCAGAATTCATAGTGGTGTAACTAACCCAGATATTGTAGCTGTAATTGATCCTACATTATTAACAGCATTACCAGTAACAGAAGGAATGCCAGATAATGCAATACTAATAGTTAATACTCCAGAGAGACCAGAGTATGTTAGACAAAAATTAAATTATAATAAAGGGAAGGTTTTTACTGTAGATGCAACTCACATAAGTATTGACTGCTTTGGAAAAAATATTCCTAATACCCCAATGCTTGGAGCTATTGAAAAAGCAGCAAATTTAGTTACCCTGGATGCAATAAAAAAAAAGATTAATGATAAATTCCTGAGAAAAATTGGTGAGCAAGGAGTGCAAAAAAATATTAATGCAATAGAAAGGGCATATAACGAAGTTAAAGAAGGATAAAGAGGATAAAGAATGACAAAAAACGATCCGGGATGGAGGGACCTCGAGGATGGAGGAAAAATATTAGATGCAGGCAATTCAGAAAAATATAAAACAGGAGATTGGAGAACATTCAGACCAATATGGGACGAAAAAAAATGCACTCATTGCCTTATTTGTTGGATAAACTGTCCGGATTCATGTATTCTTGTTAAAGATACAAAAATGCAAACAATCAATTTAGAACAATGCAAAGGCTGCGGTATATGCGCAGAGGTTTGCCCTGTAAAATGCATTATAATGAAAGACGAAAATGAATTTAAAAAATAAAAAAAAACAATTAAATATAAAACAAAAAAATAGAATTTTATAAAAATATAATTTATGTAATATGAAACCACAAGCACTTAGCGGAGCAGAAGCAGTTGCAAATGCAATGCGACAAATAGATCCAGATGTGGTTCCAGCTTATCCTATAACTCCACAAACAGATATTATGCATGCATATGCAAAATTTGTTTCTGATGGAAAAGTAACAGGAGAACTTATTGATGTTGAATCGGAGCATTCTGCAATGAGTGCAGCTGTTGGAGCAAGTGCAGCTGGAGCAAGAGTAATGACTGCAACAAGCGCTAATGGACTTGCATTAATGTGGGAAATAGTTTATATAGCAGCAAGCTTAAGACTCCCAATAGTAATGGCTGTTGTAAACAGAGCTCTCAGCGGACCAATAAATATACATTGCGATCACTCAGATACTATGGGTTGCAGAGACTCTGGTTGGCTGCAAATGTATGCAGAGAATAATCAAGAAGCATATGAACAGACAATTTTTGGAATGAAATACGCTGAAACAGCAAAAATTCCTTTTATGTCATGCATGGATGGTTTTATTACAAGTCATGCAATTGAACCTGTAACGATTTTTGATGACCAAAAAGTTAAAAATTTCATTGGAGAACACTACCAAGATCACCCACTTCTTGATATTGATCATCCAGTAACCTATGGGCCTTTAGATCTTTTTGATTATTATTTTGAGCACAAAAGAAAACAGAGTGAAGCAATTTACTTGTCAAAAAATATCTTTAACCAGCTTAGTAAGGAATTTGAGCAAACATTTGGAAAAAAAATTGATATGATTGAAAAATACAAAATTGACGATGCAGAAATTGTAATTGTTGCAATGAGCAGTACTTGTGGTACAACAAAAGTAGTTATTGATAAACTGAGAGAGCAAGGCAAAAAGGTTGGCCTGTTAAAAATCAGGTTATTCAGACCTTTTCCTTCTTACGAAATAAAGCAAGCTCTTAAGGATAAAAAAATTATCGGTGTTTTTGATAGAAGTGAAAGCTTTGGTGCATTTGGTGGTCCATTATTCACAGAAATAAGATCCGCACTTTATGAGTTAAATAATCCAAAGATTGTAAATTATATTTATGGATTAGGTGGACGAGAAATTAATACAAGTATGATTGAGAATGTTTTTAATGAAATAGAGCAATATAAGAATAATGAAATAAAAGAATATGTGAAATATTTAGGAGTTAGAGAATAACTCTAAAAATAAAAGTATCTAAAAAAACATACAAAGGGTTTGAAATAATGAATTTAAGAGAACTGAGCAAAAGGGAGGACAGGCTTGCATCTGGACACAGACTGTGTCCGGGGTGCGCTGCCACCATAATAGCTAGAATGGTAATGCTAGCAACAGATAAACCGCTAGTAGTTACTACTGCGACAGGTTGCTTAGAAGTTAGCACTACAATTTATCCTTATACTGCATGGAAGACAAGTTGGATGCATAACGCGTTTGAGAATGCGGCAGCAACACTTTCAGGTATAGAAACAGCTTACAGAGTATTAAAAAGAAAAGGAAAAATCAACAAAGAAATAAAATTCCTTGCTTTTGGTGGAGATGGAGGAACATATGATATTGGCCTTCAATCACTTTCAGGAACACTTGAACGAGGTCATAATATTGTCTATGTTTGTTATGATAACGAGGCGTATATGAATACAGGAGTCCAGAGGAGTAGCTCAACTCCTTTCGGTACTAATACAAAAACAACTCCGATAGGAAAAGTGAAATTTGGAAAAGAACAATTTAAAAAAGATTTAACACAGGTTGTTGCAGCACATAATATACCTTATGTTGCTCAGGCAAGCCCCCATAATTTTATGGATTTATTAAGAAAAGCAGAAAAGTCATTTAATGTTAATGGCCCAGCATTCATTAATGTTATTAGTCCATGTGTTCCTGGCTGGGGTTATTCATCTGAGAAAACACTAGAAATAGCAAAGATTGCAGTTGAGACTTGTTTTTGGCCAATATATGAAATTGAAAATGGAAAATGGACTCTTAACTATGATCCAAAAGAAAGAAAGAGACCAATTACGGATTGGTTGAAAACACAATCACGATTTAAGCACTTATTAGCTCCCGGAAATGAAGAGTTAGTAAAAAAGATTCAAAAAAATGTTGACTTAGAATGGGAAAAACTAAAAAAGAGATGTGAGATACAATAAAAAAAATGAAAATTGTGGAGGATACAAAAAATGCCAAAAGTAACAATTGACTACACAAAATGTAACTTATCAAAGGTTTGCATTGATATCTGTCCAGTCGGAGTTTTTGAAATAAAGAACAATAAAATGATTGCTGCAAGACAAGAAGACTGTACTGTTTGCAGAGCCTGTGAATCAGGCTGTCCTAAAGGAGCTATAAAGGTTGAAGAATAAAATTTTTGAATAAAAAAAAGATTTAAATATTAATTCTTTCAAATAATTTTATTTAATGGTCGATCTCTCTGTAGAATTTATAAAATACAAAAAAGTTGAAAAATTTAATATTGATGAAATATTAATATCTTATTCACAATTACCCATTGATACACAACTCGCGCTTCAACACCATCATGTTCATTCTGGCATTTTCTTTTTAGGGTTTTATTATATAGATAACAAAAGTCCGGAGAAAAATTGGTGGATAGTAAAGAAAATATATCCGTTTACTCTATTTTTAAATGAAGCGTGTCTTAAGAAGGATACATCATCTGATTACATACAAAAGTATACTAAATACAGAAAAGAAAATATGAGATTTTTAATGTGCCTTGATAGATTAATATCAGACCTTAATGAAGAATTAAACAATTTATTTAATATATCTGCAGAGATATTTATGACGAGAGAAAGAGCAGGCATATGGTATAAAACATTATATTCTTTTTTTTATGGAAAAGAATTTTTAAAATAAAATATTAAATAACATAATTTAAAGAATAATTAAATTTTGGTTTTTTAATTTTATTTAATAAAAGAATAATATTAATAAAAGAATATAAATGAATTTTTTTATATTGGATTATAAAAGAAGTTTTAATTATTAAATTATTAAAAAATTTAATTATAAAGTATTAGTGGTCTTTTAGTAGTTCTTCGGTTTCTTTTGCAATCATTAATTCCTCGTTTGTGTGAATAACTAAAATTTTTACTTTTGAATTAGGAGCAGATATGTCTATTTCCTTATTCTCTTCATTCTTTTTTTTGTCAATTAATACTCCAAAATTTACCAATTCGTCACAGGCTCTTTGTCGTATATAATATGCGTTCTCACCTATTCCTGCTGTGAAAACTATTGCGTCAACATTTGGAAGAACTACCATATAGCTTCCAATGTGTTTTCCTAATTTATAAGAAAGTATATCAAGCGCAAGAATACATTTTTTATCTCCAGCAAGTGCCTTTTCATGAATAGTTCTTACATCTGAGAAACCACAAATTCCTTTTAATCCTGATTGTTTATTTAGAATGCTAAGAATTTCCGAGTCTGTTTTTCCAAGCTTTTTTGATAAAAAAACAATAATTTCTGGATCAATATTGCCAGATCTTGTACCCATAAGTATTCCTTGTAATGGAGTAAACCCCATGGAAGTATCTATTGAAATACCATCTTGAATAGCAGTTATACTTGAACCATTTCCGAGATGACAGGTTACAAGATTGCATTTTTCCATATTTAAGAATTTCTTTGCTTGTATTGAAACATATTTGTGGCTTGTTCCATGAAATCCGTATTTTCTTATTTTAAACTTTTCATAATATTCATAAGGAATTGCGTAAAGATATGCGTGTTCTGGCATTGATTCATGAAATGCAGTATCAAAAACAGCAACTTGTTTAAGAGTTGGTAATAATTTCTTACAAGCAAGAATGCCCGCTAAATTGGGTGGGTTATGTAATGGAGCTAAATCTTTAAGCTCATCAATTTTTTTTATCACATCATCATCTATTAGTGTTGCTTCCTTGTAAAATTCTCCTCCGTGAACAACCCTATGACCTATTGCTTGTATCTTATCTAAACCAACAGTTTCTGATATAGTTTTTAAAACTATACTTACTGCCTCATTATGGTCTGGACAGGTAACTTGATTGCTATTTTTTTCATAACAATTTGTATCTTTTTCATAACCACCCATATTTTTATAAACGTTCTTATTTTCATACTCATAATCAAATTTACAAGTTGGTAATCCAATACCATCAACAATACCTTTAATTAATAAATGTTCAGAAGAAGTATTAATGACCTGGAATTTTAATGAGCTACTGCCCGAATTCAAAACAAGTATTATCATATATTCACCTCGACAATAATAAACACTATTATTAAACAAAAAATTTTAACTAAAATGATATTAGTTATTGGTTTGTGTTTATTGATTTTTATCAGAGATAATGGCGGTTATTGCTGTAACATACACAATGTCTTCAACACTACAACCCCTACTAAGATCATTAACTGGTTTTTTTAAACCCTGTACTATTGGACCTAAAGCAATATACCCGCCCAATCTTTCTGTTACCTTATAACAAATATTTCCTGCATCAAGATCAGGAAAGATAAAAACATTTGCCTTTCCAGCAATTAGGCTGTCAGGGCACTTCTTTTTTCCGACACTCTCAACATATGCTGCATCAAATTGTAATTCTCCATCTATAGCAATATCAGGTCGTAACTTTTTAACAATTTTTGTTGCCCTAATAACTTTATCAGCATCTGGATGCTGAGCAGATCCTTTTGTCGAAAAAGAAAGCATAGCTACTTTTGCGTCAAAACCAAAGCTTTTTGCGCTGTCTGCTGTCGAGATTGCGATCTCTGCAAGTTGTTTATCATCAGGCTGGATATTAAAACCACAGTCAGCATAAAATATAACCTCCTCTTTTTTTATCATAATAAAATAAGAAGACGCAGTGCTTATCCCTTTTTTTGTTTTAATTATTTGAAGTGCCGGTCTTAAGGTGTGGGCTGTTGGATGAGCAGCACCACTCACTATTCCATCTGCTCTTCCAAAATAGAGAAGCATCGTCCCAAGATAAATTGGTTCTTGTAGTGTTTGGTGTGCTTCAATTAATGTCATTCCTTTATCTTTTCTTAGTTCAAAGAGCGTTTTAGCATACATATCATAATCGGGAAAATTTTTGGGGTTATGAATTTCTATTCCTGAAAGATCAATTTTCAATTCCTGGGATTTTTTTTTGACATATTCTGGGTCACCAACCAGAATAGGAATTGCAATCTTTTCTTTTTTTATTATTTCACATGCTTTTAGAATTCTGTCGTCTTCTGTTTCTGGAAAAATTATTCTTTTTTTTAATAAAACTGCTTTTTTCTTAAGTTCATTTATAAAATCTTTCAAGTTTCTCACCTCATAATTTTCTGATAATCATTAATAAAAAAAAATATTTTAAAATAATATTTCATACAAGTATAATTTTTATACAGTCATATAGTAAAACCCATATATAATTTTTATAGAGTATTATATACATTCACATACATTAATTAGTGTATATTAGTTTATTCTCACATTAGTTTATTCTCATAATTTTTTCAATATAACAAATTCATAATTCTTAATATTATAATAATTTAAATAATATAACAACAGTTCTTATCTTCTCTTATTCTTATATTTTATATTTGTTAAACATTTTTATATATTTCGTGATATTATTATACACACTTATTATTTATATATATTATTATACACATTTATTATACGCACGTCTATTATATACACACTTCTTTATATTATAAAAAAAATTTTAAAACATATAGCATAAAAAACACATTTAGTATTATTTGTATACAATATCATTAGTATCAAAATCATAAAATCTTTCTAACGCATCCCTTCATTTATACCATCAAGTATTAGTTGCCAGTAATCTTCTGCAGCTTTAAATTTGTTTTCTCTGAACCTATCAACCCATTGATGTAAAGATTCGTCTGGCTTTTTTGCTGATACTATATCGCGCTCAGGGTTTTCTGGCTCTGACACCGCTATTTTTTCAAGATACCTCCAGATAATATCAATAACTCGTTCTGATTCCCAAAAAACAGGTTTATTATTCAAGTTAATAAGCTGTGTTATTTTTTTATGATGAGAAAAATAATCAATATTTATCTCATAAATATCATTAACTATATCATTTATTATTTTCTCCACCCAACCTCTGTGAAATCTACATATGCCAGTGTTATCAGCATATATTTCCTTAATCATACGCTCAACATTCTTCTTCCCGAGCTCATATGGTGGAAGAAAATCTGCTTCATAATACTCAAAGTATTTTCCCATTATTGGCATAGGGGAAAACATACCGGGCACCCAGTACTGATTTGGTACTATGCATCCAGAATCGCCGAAGGCATTAAAAACAGCATAATTTATCGAGTTTGTACCATATTTTTTATCAATCTCTTTTGCAGCACTCCTTAATCCTTGTCTAAACACTTTGCATTTTTCATTGTTCAACAACCTATCAATTATTTGGCAACCCAAGTCAGCGTTGTTTTTTGAATCATTTATTATATCAAAATTTTTGAAATCCCACCTCGGCACCATATTAATGTCAAAATCTTCCTTAGGAAATACGTTCTTTTGTATACACTCCATAATCCACGAAACAACACTCCCAACTTGTATAGCATCAAATCCCATTGCGTCTGCATAATGGTTTATCTTTTCAGCCTCTCTCTGATCAAAAATTCCACAATTAGGACCAAGGGCCTCATAAGGCTCATAATCTTTCTTGTATATACCATTCATTTTTTTACAAACAGCAATGCATGGCTCACCACAATGCTTCCACTGCTTTTTTGCAATAGATTCTTCATTAAACTGTTTTAGGTAGTGGTCTATAATCAGCCTCTTGTGAATATTAAGTCTATCATCATCACTAAAATTCACAGACTGATAATTAAAAGAGAACATCCAGCCTTTTATCCTAGTAAAATTAACACCAAGTGTTCCACCAGAATTAAATACAGGATCAAATCTGTATTTTTTTGTTGCTTCCATATCCTCTTGGATCATATTTTTCTGAAATTTAGATTCAAAAATCTTATTTATTCTCACCATATCTTTTAATGGTGAATTTGGAAGTTCCTCAAAGTCGCCACCATACATAATTGCTGCAATCTTATGATCCTGCAAAAGTTTGCTCCCTAATCCTCCTCTTCCAGCCCAACAATCAACAGGTGTTATTTGACCGTTTACTATTGGAGCGGACATTATCGCACCCATATTAGTCCTAAGTGCTGCGGGTCCAGTAACCAGTATCCTACAATCCTTGAATTCATTCTTGTATTTATCATAACAATATTGCTGCAAGGCATATGTCCCTGTTTCATGATTATATCCTTTCCAGATTGTTTCAAGATCTATCTCTTCAAAGCTTACAATTATTTTACCATTAGCTCTATTAAGCTTCATAACAGAATATTTTTCGCAGGACCCTGTTATACAAACATAGTTTATTCCCGTCTTGTGAAATACCTCTGCAGCGCCACCCATAGTAGATATATAATAATGTGTCCAAAGCGGTGAAAATGCATAAAATATTAGTCTTTTTGTTCCCGGGATTATTGAACCTGCGAGTGCACCGCTACCAAAACAAAAAGCATTCTTGTCCTTTCTAGTTTCCTTTATCCCAAAATCGATTGGTCCTATAACCTCAGGATCAGAAACTGCTTCAATCATATAATCTTTTGTTGACGCATTAATATAAATTGCTTTTTGACCAATCATATAATCAACTCATATGAACTTATTTATAAAATTTCTTAATAATAAATAAGGTAGTCTATTTCTATCAATTCTATCATATATTTATTAACAATATAAATCTTAAACTTGTGTCTTGAAAATTCTTTTTAAAAAATAATTTAAAATTATGTCTCTAACTATAATAATACAAGTATATTTTTTAATACTTGTGTGCTTTTTCAAAGTCTATTTAATAATTTCATGAAAACCTTTTTTCTTCTTGCCTCTAACAAACCATATTCATAGATAATAATTAATAAATACTTATGATTTTTTTAATTAATTTTTTATGGTACGTTCTCTAAATTCAATTATGATTTTTTAATATAAAATTGCCAACTCGTAGAATTAGGATGATATTTTATAAATAAGAATTTTCTTCCTATTATTTATTATTCTTTGTTGTGTCCGACTTGCAAATGATTCCTGCTACGCCAATATTTTTTCTCTTATTTTTCTTAATTAGTTTAACTAATTTTTCACAGATATTTGTTTTACCAATTCCTACTTTACTTGTTAGTATAATGTTCATATTGAATAGTAAAAATCATATTAAATTATATATTTTAAATATATTAAATTAGTATATATTAAAATTATATAAAATTATGGAATATAAATTATGCAATATTCTATTAAAATTATAAACTCTGCCACTGATTATTCTATTTTTTTGATGGAATAATTCCCACTCTTTGCAACATAAAAATTATTGCAGTCAACAACAGTATTATTACTGAAATACCTAATCTCATAGAGAATTCTGAATTAAAAAGCCAAACTCCTAAAATACCCACACACACATATATGATAAGCAAGTCTCTGAATAAACCCAGCACTCCACCCATACAATACCCCTTCTTTCAATTATAGCCTTTTTTTAATTATAGATTAGGACTAGCAAAACCAATTTGTATCAAGTCCTTTACTTTAAATCGTTTACCAATCAAATCATTTCCTTTATCATCTTTATCAGAAGTAATACTGTATTGACCATTAATAAATTCTACTAAGGCATAATTCAACTGATTTTGAGGGATTATAACTTTATATCCATCTGCTGAAACTAACAATAATCCTTTTTCAGTATTAAAATCATTAATTAATTCTTCAAGAGGGACCTTGAAGCTGTCTGATTTAGCAAATCTTTTTTTTGTAATAATATCAGAAATATTATTTAATTTGTAATCAGTGAATTCTCCTTTAGAGAACATTCCAAATTCGGTCCCTTTGTCAAATTCGATTTTTTCAAACTTGTCAAGGTGGTATGCGGTTGTGATTTTTGAATCAGGTATAAATGCGATTACCTCGTGGGGAGTATCATTTTTCGGTTTCATGTTCTTCATAGAATGACTAGATATAATATCTCCGGATATTGGAATTGCAACATATATTCCGTCACTCGCTTCAAGTTTTATTCTATTATAACCCGCTTCCTTTGCCTCAAGAATATACCGTAATAAAACACCATCAAGATCTAATCCCTTGATTGGAATATTAACAATTCCTCCAGGAGCGCCTTCACAGACGCAAGGAATATTGTGTGTTTTTATTATTGCAGAAGATAATGAATTATAAGGTATATCCATAGAACTTGTTCCAACTATTATTTTTAATTTATGTTGTTCATATTCCTGTTTGGTAATCATGTGAGAAGCTTGCATTACTGTTTGATCTATTCTGTGACCATATACGGGTTTTGGCTTGTTATTTAAAATACTATAAATTTGCATTGTATAGATTATAGCTCCTGTAAGCAAAATTCCCATACCCATAATAATTTTATCTTTTAACCTAGTAGCTGATTCATAACTTACCATTTTCATATACCCTCACATTAATTTTTACATATAATCAATAATTAACTTGATATATATTTTATAATACCTTGAATATAACAAAAATATTATTTATTACATAATATTTACATATTTTACATAATTAAATATTTAGTATAATAAAAGCCATAATATAAAATATAATAAATAAAAAATATAATAAATAAAGCAATATAATAATAAATTAATTATCTATTGATTATTAAATCACTAATAAATATTAATTTAAATGATTTTCGGTGAAATACAAGAGATAATAATAACATAATTAAGTGAATTAAAAAAACAAAAAAATATATGAAGATTAAAAAATTTCAAAATATTTATAACCTTATTTTTTTTCTTTTATTAAAATGAACGAACATAAATTAAAAGCGATACCTCAAAGAATTAATATTAAGCAAAATTTTGAGAATCACTACAAAAAATTTCTCGGAGAAAAGTATGAATTATTTATAAAGTATTCTTCATCATACATAAATAAGGCAATCAGAGTGAATACTTTAAAAATTAGTGTGGATGAAGTAAAATCCAGATTAGAAAAAAGATGGATTTTAAAGCAAATTCCTTGGTGCAAGGAAGGTTTTTGGATAAATTATAGAATTAATAGTTCTGAAGAAAACGAAAGATTTGATATTGGTAATCTAATAGAGCATAATCTTGGATATATTTATGTTCAAGAAGCAAGCAGCATGATACCTCCTGTTGTTCTAAATCCTAAACCAGGCGAAATTGTTCTTGACATGTGTGCCGCACCAGGAAGTAAAGCAAGCCAGATAGCACAATACATGAAAAACAAAGGAGTTCTCATATGCAATGATATTCAGGGCTCAAGATTAAAGCCATTAGGAATGAATCTTCAGAGATGTGGGGTTAGTAATAGTATTATCACAATGATGAAAAGTAAAGACTTTCTGAATTCTAATATTTTGTATGATAAAATTCTAGTGGATGCTCCATGCAGCGGGACTGGGACAATAAGAAAAAGTTTAAAAACATTAATTATGTGGAGTCCTAATCTTATTGAGAGACTGGTTAAAACACAGAAACAATTAGTTGATACCGCATTCCAAATATTAAAACCGGGAGGAATTCTTGTATATAGTACATGTACTTTAGAACCTGAAGAAAACGAATCAGTAGTGAGCTTCTTGCTAGATAAATACACTAATGCAATTATCAAAAAAATTAATTTTAAAGGAAATAGGACAAATCCAATCACTCAATTTGATGGACTGAAAATTAGACCAGAAGTTAAGGATTGCTTAAGAATTCATCCGTATGATAATAATAGTGAAGGATTCTTTGTTGCTAAAATCCAAAAACATTAAAAAAAAAATAAAACAAGAAAAGTTTTTAAAAAAAAATTAAAAAAGACATAATAAAACTATAAAAAACTATAAATAAATCCCAAAAGTATAGTTTCATTCACTAATTTCCTTTTCATCAGTATCCCTGATTAATTTTATAATCTCTCTTGACTCATTCCTTTTTTTATTTTGTTAATATTTGATAATATTGTTGAGTATTTTATATTTTAATTCCATATTTCAATTAATTTATATAAATTTTAAATTTTTATAGATTAGCTAATTTTTTATTTAGTTTTTTATTAAAAAAATTTTATTTTTTATTATTTTTGTATCTTTTGCATTATTTCATTTCTCACTATTTCTAATATTCACTACCAACATACCTTATCTCATTATATAACCTCGTCATGTCAAAATAGATTCTGTCTTTTTCCTGAGGAGTGAGATACTCGAATCTTCTAAGCATATCAATATATATTCTCTTTGCAACATCATTTCTGTTATATTGAAGTGCAATTTCTGCATTGCTTAGCCAGATATAGAAATGCTCATACCTGTGCTCTGTTAATGGCTTTCTTTCCTTAATTTCCTGCCCCAAGTCCTTATCCTCAGTCAATGATGTTTGAATAATTATTTGTCTGAATTCATCAATCAGATACTGCAGTTCAAACTTGTATATTTTTATCTTACCAAACTCTACTTGAGCTGATTTTTGAGCAAAGCTATACAAAATATTTTTAACAATAGTATACATCATTTTTCTATTTTTTACTGCAATAAAAAGTTGCTGCAAATTAAATTCATATTTCAAATTAAATACTTCCTTGTAGTATATTCTTACAAGTCCTGTGAATAATCCAATTAATGATCCTAAGTCCTTTTTATTAAAGTCTTTTTCTAAATCAGATAATTTTTTTAATAGTTCTTCTTTGACTGCCTGGTTAATAAGTATTTGCTTTCTTCTCTTTTTTGAAAGATACCATCCAACCCTTGCAAAGAATTCATTAATTTCCTTATGGAAAATTCTGTAAATTATCAATAGAATTATCAAGAATAATATTATTGCAATTGTGATTATTACCCATAGAGTTGTTTCAGGAGGAATTGGACTAGGAATATGTAATGGACAAGGTTTACAAGGACCACCACAGTCAACTCCGTACTCATTCTGGTTTTGAATTCCATCAAAACAAGTTGGGATGTATGTGCAGTTTTGTATCTCATTAGGTTTGGTATTAAATGTATTGCACTCATTATTGTCAGTACAGGTTCTTAGCTGAGTTCCGTTTGGAAGGCATAAACCCCAATCACTGCAAGTCCATCTTTCCTCACAAGGATATTGGGGATTATAGACACATTCCTCTATTCGAACGCGAATATAATCCTTAGGATTACAGGCGTTAATATCAACACATCTCTGTGTTCTAGTTCCATTAGGATAACATTCACTCCACCTATAACAATGCCAATCAGGTGTACAAGTTCTTGAGCTTGAACCTCCTCCTGCACCACCACCACCATTGGGAGAAGCACTAGGCTCTGATGGACAAGTAACAGTAATACTAAATGGATTGCTCAGAGCGCTAAGGTTATAAGGATCACTAGCATTAACAATAAATGTTTCAGTAATGCCACAAACTGAAGAGTAGAGCTCGACACAATGGGGATAATTCTGACTAATGCTAAACATAACAGAATTATTACTAATCTGAAAATAACTTAATGGATCTTTATCAGGATCATAAAAAAAATTATCAAGACAAAAAGCATTTCTTATTAATTGCTTTTCTGAAATTTCTCTGTTCGGAATGTTCTGAACAAGATATGGAGGGTCATTTACATTAATAACTCTTAAATTAAACAATGAAAAGAATTGACTGTTATTACAGCCGTAATTGTCATCAAGAATAATATAAACAGAGTGATTTTCAAGATCTGCATGGGTTTGGTTTGCATAAAAACTAATTCTTCCATCAGGAGTAATAGTAAATAATGACAGATTAGTTAACCATACACTAGAAAAATAAAGGCTATTATTTGTCGGGTCAACGGCACTGAGGTTGCAAGTATATTGTGTGTTTTGGTAAACAGTTGAGTTACATACGCTAATATTAAAATAAGGAGGCCCATTGATGCACAAATTAATAACAGCAGAACTTGCTCTTCCGGTTGTGGGAGGAACTAGCTGTTTTACAAACTTATCAGTTTTTACTACAAGAGTATAATTCACAAAAACAGTAAATATGAGAAAGATAAAAATAAAAACTGCTAAAAATGAATTGGTTTTCATAATACCAATATTATTTTAGATTTTAGTATTTAAAGCTTTCTTTAGTATTTTTAACTAAATAGGTTTTTGTATTTTTGATTAAAATTTTCATTAAAATAATTTATAATTAGAATGAATATTTTTGTTGTTTTTATATTTTAAAGGTATAAGATTCATTGAAGACAATATTAAAATATTAAATAATTAATAAGTAATAATCAAATAAATTATATAAATTTCAATTAAAAAATAAAATATATAAATGGAATTAAATTAAAAGAACTTATTCAATTAGAATAATTTATTGATAAGACTTGGCTTTTTGAATATTATCCTTATTATTCCGGAGTATTCTCCAGGTTTTGTATTTATGGGTATAATTGCTTTAAATTCTATTGTTTTTATTTGGTTTTTAGGAAGAAAAAAACTATTTTCTTCAACATAAATAAAATTACTAATATTGCCATATATTTTAAAATTAACAATTGAGTCCTCAGTATAATGTATGTGTACCCATCTCTTGATTTCTCCTCCATTATTTATTGAGCCAAAATGCAGTGTTTCATTATCGAGATTAAAACCCGCCCTAAAATCAGGATTTACTATTATAAAAGTACGTATCTCTCTCACGGCAAGAACACTTAGTTTGTCATAAATCATGATTGTTATTAGTGATGAAAATATCACAAGAAAAACAATTAATATTGTTAATAAAAAAAAACGTTTAATAAGTTTAGTATTATCAAAATATTTGTTAGGTTTGCTATCTTTGTTTTTTTTTATATAATTTTCTTTATTATTTTCTTTATTATTATTTGCAATGCTTTTTTTTTTATTTAACTGTGTGTTTGGTATCATCTGGGTTTTACCGTTATTTAGGTTCTGTTATTTGTTTTTCTATTATTCTTTGTTCTGTTGTATTTGTTTCTTTAGGATTGTTTCCATTATAATTCTTTTTACCTATCTTCTCCTTATAAACAAGAAGCAATATATTAAATATAAGTACTATTATTAGAAGTATTGAGATAATAATGTATATTGTTCCTGTTGTCGAGAGATTAAATAAACTAAAAGGCTTTTGTTTTTCTAGCTCAACTTCCTTACCTGTCTTGTTGACATAAACAATCACATCTTTAGTTGTTGTCTTACCAGCATAATAAACAGTTATCTTTACCGGGAATTCTTTTTTTGTTTTGTCAAGGCCTGTTGTATCCCAGTATGTTTCAAGAACTCCCTGCTGGAAATTAAAAAGATCTATATTTGGTGTTTTTAATGGCTTGTCAGCTGTGTTTGGTGTTGTTATTAACGCATACACATCTTTAATACCGCCATTCCAATCACTCTTTATAACAACTTCAAACTTGTTTATTGCATCAATAAAAAATTCTTTTGTATAGTCAACAATATCAACATTAAGCTCTCCAACTCTGAATGTTATATTTTTAGTTTCATTAATTATGCCTGACGTGTTCTCCCAGAATAATGTTCCTATGACAGTATACATTCCAGGAGTATAACCATTGGTTGAAAGTTTTGCATTTACTGATTCTGTTGTGTCAGAGTTAATTTTTTCTCTGTTAGTATCTACAGTTGCTATATGTTTTCCTTCACTATCATATATTTCAGCATGACCATAAATAATGCTTATGTTTTCTGTTCCAAGATTTGTAACACTAAAAGTTACATTGGTCTCTTCGTTTATATTGGTGTTAGAAACAAACAAGTCCCACTCTAGATATTTTCCTGGAAACAAAACCAGTATAAAAATCTTACAAATCATTGCTGCAACACCACCCACAGAACCCTGATTTTCCCTTATCTCTACTCCACCAGCACCCAGAGTATATCTTCCGGGTGGAAGGTCTTCATACAAATCAAGTTTTACGCGAAATGTTCTCGGAGGCCCATCCTGATTATCATCCTCAAGTGTGACATATTTTGTGTAATTAGGAAGATCTCCTCCTATGTAGGACCTTAATCGTTCTGCACCACCAATTGTATATATATATTCTGCCTTATAACCTTTATAGAAAGTAAATCTGTAATTACTACATTGTATGCTTGTTGCTAAAACAGATTTTGATATTATAATAAATGTTAGAGATATTAGAAGAACATAAAATACAAGTGTAAATATAAAAGAAAATAACAACTTATTTTTTTTTATCATTATTAAAAAAAATGTATATATACTTTAAATATTTTTTCTTTTACACGAATAATGTTAAATGTTGTTTGAAATGGTTTATATATCTTAAAAAAACACTATACTTCATTACTATACTTATCAAAATTATGGTTATTAAAACTCTGAAAAATAGAATGAGTTAAAAAAAAAATCAAGTTCCAGATTTCATTCCTGTTGCTATGAATGTAGCATTTCTCTGACCACTAATAGTTCCAACAAGAGCGGGATCTATTCCTATACTAACATTAACTCTCAAACTATCAGTATTCGCCTGCCAAAGAAGATCCCTACAAATCAAAGAACCAGGACTACTAACAGGATTATAATCCGGATGACTAGTAGTATTAACCTCAACATAACTAGTACTACTCAAACCACTAGCACAAGAACCTGTCTCATTATCACCAATAGCCCACCAAAAAAAAGAATTACCTCCTCCCAAAAAAGTAGCATTACTACTATTAACATCAGAAACAAGCCAAACACTCAAATTAACATTACCAATATTCTCAATCACCAAAGGATTAGCAGTCTGAAAACCC
>JAWABG010000018.1:0-22300 GCA_038884715.1 Candidatus Woesearchaeota archaeon
ACTTTTTTAGAATCACAACTTTAAGAACTTTATTTAACTATATATATTTTTTTATTTTGTTATTACTGATTGATTAGGATTACAGGTAATAATATTATAATAATTTCAAAATATTTATATACATCTCTTTCTTGAATTGATACAATGGTGGAAATACAAAAAAAAGAGGAGTTTTCTTATGATATTATTAATGAGGGAGATGAATCAATATTGAGAGTGGATGCTAACGACTTATTAAGTGTTCCGTCTATAGAAGATAATGATGTTGTGATGGCAAAAACTTGTGATTTACTTATTGAGAATCCTCATGTAACAAAGATGATTTTTAACCAGAAAAGAGATTATGAATATGATATTAAACAAACTTCTATATTAATGGAAATTGCTAAGATTTATAATGAACTAGCTAAACAGAAGAACATTTTTAGTTATACTGCTATTGGTAATACAACTATTTTTAGCTCAATGGTTGCTGAAAAATTTGTTCAGATTCAAAATATGATTTTTAACACGTTAAAGAGGGATCCTGTTGGTTTTTATGTGCAATTAACCAGAATTCTGAGAAAGGAAAAGATTGAATTAGAAAAATTAACTGGTGACGAGGAAAAGATTCAGCAGAGGTTTGTAAGAATTCTTGAATATCTACAAAAGATTATGGAAAATACCCAGTTGATTAATATAGCAAAAAAATATCTTCCCGGATATGTTCTTGGCAATAGAAATGTCTATAGAAAGATATTCAGTCCAATGATTAGGCCTGATTTTATGTTTACTAAGCTGATGGCCACTTATCCTAAAAAGGCTGTGGAGATTGCAAATTATGATATATTTGGTACAGAGGTACTTATTTTTGATCCATTAGATGATATTCAGAAAATTTATCATATTACTCCTCCTGAATTTCGGCTTAGTGAAGATAAATATGAGATTCTTGATACAGCGCGTGAAATAATGTCAAAGCATAAACCAGAAGAACAGGAGTTCATTGACCCTGAAAGGATGAGACAAGTATTCTACAACATTGGTAAGGATCTTATTGAGCGTCTAGCAATTTATAAGTCCATAAAACTAAAACCTTCTGAAATTGAGGAAATGACTAATATTCTTGTTAGATATACTGTTGGTTTTGGTTTAATTGAAGTTTTGCTTGAGGATCAGAATATTCAGGATATCACGGTAAATAGCCCCATGGGGCATAGCCCGATTTATCTTGTTCATGCAGAGTTTGGAAATTGCAAGACAAATATTTTTCCATCTATGAAAGATGGAGAGAGTTGGGCTTCTAAACTAAGAATGATTAGTGGGAGACCTCTAGATGAAGCTAATCCTATTCTTGATACAGAAATTCTTATACCTGGTAAAGCAAATGCCAGAGTTGGGGCAATCTCAAAGCCACTTAATCCATACGGGGTGGCATTTGCATTTAGAAGACATAGAGATAAACCGTGGACATTGCCACTTTTTATAAAACAAAAAATGATTACACCTCTTTGTGCAGGTTTAATGAGTTTTATTATTGATGGGAATAGAACAATTCTTGTAGCCGGAACTCGTAGTGCTGGTAAGACATCTCTTCTTGGGAGTTTGATGGTTGAAATTATGCGAAAGTATAGAATTATTACAATAGAAGATACTCTCGAGTTGCCAACTGTGAGTCTTCGAAAACTTGGTTATAATTTGCAACCAATGAAAGTTGCTAGTGTAATGACTAAAGGATCTTCAGAGATTAGTGCAGGAGAAGGAATAAGAACAACACTCAGGCTTGGTGACTCTGCGTTAATTGTTGGTGAAGTTAGAAGTGAAGAAGCCAAAGCACTCTATGAGGCTATGAGGGTTGGTGCTCTTGCAAATGTTGTTGCAGGCACTATTCACGGTGATAGTCCATATGGCGTTTATGACAGGGTTGTAAATGATTTGAAGGTTCCTAAGACTAGTTTTAAGGCAACTGATTTGATTATTGTTGCAAACCCAATTAAATCAGGACTTGAGAGTTTCCGGCGAGTTACACAGATAACAGAGGTTAGAAAAAAATGGGAAGATGATCCATTACTTGAACACGGATTTGTTGACTTAATGAAATACAATGCTAAAAAAGATTTACTTGAGCCAAGCGACGACCTTATTAATGGAGATGTTGAAATATTAAAAAATATCGCGGGTAATGTAAAAGAATGGGCTGGCGATTGGAATGCTGTATGGGATAATATACTGCTTCGCGCTGATGTAAAGCAAGCAATTGTTGATATCTATGATGCTACAAAGAATCCTTCCTTACTAGAGGCTCCATTCGTAATCAAAGCTAATGATCAATTTCATAAAATATCAGATAACGTAAAACACGAGACAGGTGGATTAGATAGAAAAAGAATATTTAGTGAATGGAATGACTGGCTTAGAAGGAATGTAAAAGAGTTTGTATAGTTTGTATAACATTTAATATAATAATAAAAAACAATAATAATAAAAACAAAGTATAAAACAACAATAAAATAATAAAAATGTTATTGCTATCTAAACTAACAATAATTCTAAAAATAAATTTAAAATTTTATTTATAATTTTTTTATATTCTTATTATTTTTTTATAATTTTTTCTTGTCCATTACAGCAAGGCATTTCCGTTATATGTTTAGCTAATATCCCTTTCTCTAAATACTTAGGATTAAAACAATATTCATCTATTCTATAGTCGCACAAATTTTCACCCCCCAAACAATTTTAATGCTATTTTTAATGTAAGTATAATTTAATCCATATATAATTTATTAATGCGAATCTAATTTATAAATTTTTTGTAATAAGAATTTTTTAATTTTAAGATGTAGGCATCTCGGGTTGGACTCTTACAAAACCTTTTGGTGTATCCTGTATTCTTCCTCCGCTCCGCAACCCTAAAAGCACCAGTCTGATAGTTTAGTGCTGCTACATTCCTGTCCTGACACGATTCTCTATTAGACCAGCCAATTAGGACAGAGTTTCTCAGGTTGAAACAGGACCAAAAAGCCCTGCAAAAGCCTCGCCCGAGCATTCAGTCCCACCATATAGTCAGTTTGTGGTTACAAGGGACGACTAACCCCCCAACCTAGCCTACGAGAACAAGAAAAATCATACGCTTTTAAATGGATTGTGGTTTATAAATAAAATTTTTATTTATATTACCATAAGTAAAGAACCAACAACTATTAATGCTACACCGCTAGCTTTTAATAAAGAAAATTTCTCGCCTAGAAATAATAGTGCAAATATTAATATAAACACAACGCTTAATCTATCAAGGCTTGCAACTCTGCTGGCTTCTCCCGATTTCAATGCCAAAAAATAGAAAAGCCAGGATATTGCACCAGCAATTCCTGCTAGTATTATGAATAAGTAATCCATTCCTTCGACTTGTTTCAATAATAAATACTTTTTTTGGAATGATATAACTAATAATAAGAATAGGAACATAACCAGTGCCCTTATTGTGGTTGCGAGGTTAGTGTCAACTTTATCCAGGCCAATCTTTCCAAATATAGCGACCAGTGCTGCGAAGATTGCTGATAATAATGCGTAAAATATCCAGAGTTGCGCCATTATAGAGTTGATATCATTAATAATTTAAATAAATTTTGATATTAATACACATTTGTTTTATAAATTTTGATATTAATACACATTTGTTTTTAAAATATCTATGCCCATTATAAAGAGAGGGTACACTACAAAAATCACAACTTTTATTAATTCTAAAATTATTTTAAAGTGGGTGGGGTAAAAAATGACGCAACTTATTTTTTTGGGTACTGGTGGGGATTCTGTAGTTATTGGAAAGCAATATAGAGCGAGTGGTGGGTTAGTAATTAAAACAGCCGATTCTCAATTTCATCTTGATCCAGGTCCGGGGAGTTTAAATAAGTTAAAGGAAACAGGTTTAAATGTGCGAGAGACAACAGGAATTATTGTTAGCAATAGTCTGCTTAAAAGAGCAAATGACATAAATGCATTAATTAGTGCTATGACTCTTGATGGTATGGATAAAAAAGGAGTTATTGTTATTGATAAAAATAACAAATTCTTGTTCGATAAATATAGAGATTATTTAGAGCGAGTTATTTATGTTAATGAAACAAGAAGAATAGCTATATGTGATACAGAAATTGAAATAATAGAGGGAAAAATAGAAGAAATTTTTCATTATAGACTTTTAACTCCTGATTTAAGTATAGGTTATATTAGTGATACGGGTTATGATTCTAATCTTTACAAAAATTTTGAGGATACAAATATTATAATTATTAACTGCAAGAATCCTGCAGATATAAAAGAAGATAATAACTTGAATCTCGATGATGTACGAACCATTATTGCAAAGACAAAACCAAAGCTCGCAATTATTACTGGTTTCGGAATTAAAATGTTGGAAATGGATTTTTTAGAAACAGCAAGGGAATTACAGAGATCTCTTGGTGTGCAGACAATAATGGCGACTGATGGTTTGAAAATAGAACCACAAGGTTACGCAAAAATGAGTCAGCAAAAAACTTTGACAAGATTTTAACTAAAATATTAAGATGTTTTTAACTTTAGAATTTTTAAAATAATAATTAAAAATATTTTTTATATTTTTTTTTACTTTTAACTGGTTGTTCGCGGAATTCTCATTATCATCTCTATATTTAATCTTCCTTTTGTTTCTATCCAATCGAGTTTCCATGTATCAAAAAAGATTTTTGCAGCAAGCTCCATAGATTTTCTTTTTTCTATGTCATGAACATATTTTTTTAAACCTTCTAAAACCTGTTCTCCAATTTGTTGAGGTGTTCTTTCTTGATTTACAATTATTTTGTCGAAAAACTCTTTATAGACTTCAACTATGATATCTAGCATATTCACGGTTTTCAGATATATGTCTGCTGGATATGGTTCAAATTCTTGTATGACCCTTTCATATACGTGCAAATCCGCTTCTGATTTTATTATCATTCCCGGGTCTGGTTTTTTTGATTTTTCAATCCTTACAACCATTCTGTCTCTTGTGATACCATAATTAGTTACTGTTTCAACAATGATTGGCTTAAGTCTGTATTTAAATTCCATCTCTGATGTAATTTTAAGATCCGAGATTTTTCTATGAGTAGCATCGAGAATAATTACTTTCTTTCCTTGAATAACGTACTGTTCTATTTCATTTTTCATGCATTGATATTTTCTTATCTTAGCTTCTGGACCATATTTTTTTATTGTTAACTCATCCAGTGACCATGTTTTTATTTTATTTTCTAAGTCTTCCGGGATTTTTTTTTCAAAATCCAAATTATTAAAATAGTCAGGATCTCCAAACAAAATAAAATACTTATATTTCGTCCAATTTTGGATATCATCAGAATTTATTGAGGCACCATCAGTCATAACTTTTATTATATTTGCAACAGATGTTTTTCCTGTGCCAGGATATCCCCTCATCTTCACTAAATATACTTCTCCACCCATACAAGTTTTTAGAATCTTTAATTAATATTTAAAATTTTCTAATTTATTTAGAGAGAAATTATTGTTTGTATTATTCCTATTTGTATTATTTTTTATTAATAACTAAGAAACAAGATTTATAAATAATAAAATAAACAATGAAGCTTTATGCATGAAAAAACGTCAAAAATAATGCCTGGTGCAGAAAGCTTTTTTTATAAAAAAGGAAGAACGGGTGTTTTATTGGTTCATGGTTTTACAAGCACACCCCAAGAAATGCGTTATCTTGGAGAATTCTTAAAAAAGAACAATATTTCCGTTTATTGTCCTTTACTCAAGGGACATGGAACAAAATGGGAAGAGATGGCTCAAACAGGAAATATTGACTGGCTTAAGAGTATAGATGATGCATATTTAAAACTAAAAAAATACTGTAATAAAATATTCATTGCAGGTTCATCATACGGCGCCAATCTTGCAGTAATTAATGCAGCTTACAATCCAACACGGTATAAAGGGATAATTATTATGTCAATGCCTGTTGAACTAAAGAAAATAGAAGAGTTTATTCTATTATTAACTCCTTTTCTTTCAAACTTCAAGAAAACTATAAAAAAAAGATATCCGAAAGATAAGAATGTAATGAGAATTCAAAAAACCAAAATTCATTATCCTGTGGTACCTTTAAAGAATGCAGCAGACTTGATGGATGGAATACTTATCTCAAAGGATGAACTAAAAAAAATAAATATACCCGCATTAGTAATGCAGTCAAAAACAGACCATCATTTTGGAGAGAACACAGCATTAAAGATTATGAGCCTTTTGAAAACACAAAACAAAACTCTAAAGTTCATTCCTAATTCATATCATGTATTTGTTCTTGACAAGTATAGGCATATTGCATTTAAATATATTCTTGATTTTATTAATAAAAACAAATAGCACTGTTTATAGTACTAAAATGTATTATTGATAATTATTAATACTTAATAAAAAGTTTATTCTATGAGTATTTTATGCGATATAAATAATAAATTATATAAATCAATCTCCAGTCCTTTTATTTATTGCCCCTGTAGCTTAGCGGTTCTTTGCAGAGTCAAAAGGGATTATGCGAAGCGCAATAGAGCGTGCGGCTGTTAACCATTACTTATGGATAAGACACCGCAAGGTCACCAGTTCGAACATTTTGTAGGAATCCATTCATTCCTTAATTTTGAGAGTCTGGTCAGGGGCGTTCTTAATTTTTTATATTATTTAATTTTTTATGTTATTTAATCCTGATTTTATAATATTAGAATTTAAAATTATGATATAAATTAATTATAATATAAAAGGATGATAATCCGATATCAAATCTTTTATATAAATCAATAATAAATATAAATTTTTTTCTGATTATTAGTTAATAAATAATTAATATTAAAAAATGAATACTGATCAGCAAAAACTAATTCATCTTTTTTATGTATAACTCAGTTACATAATATTGTTTTGTAATTAACTTACTTATAAAATTAATTTTTATTTATAAAATTTAGTTGCTGCATTGTTTCCATGTTTTTATGTTAGTTATTAGTTGTTGTATTGTTATTTGTCCAAAATTCCATGCATTAATGGTATTAAACAGCTCTGTATTATTTATACAATTGCACGGCTCGAAATCAAAAGGAAGAATACATGCTGTTTGTGCTATTGATGAGTATTCTATTGCTCCTATATCTGGAGCTGAACCACTCCAATGCCTACAATTTTGTTGGTTAGGATTTATGTCATCTGACTGCGGGCAGTGGTAGCCTTGTATTATTATTCCTGTATCTATTGCAGGACTTCCTTCTTGCAAGCTAAAATTACGACCTATAGCATTAACAAATAAGGGATTTGTTTCTATACTATGTAAGTCGTGGCCAGTTCCTGCTTTCCAAGTTTCATGAGTATTATAATTTATTAAGGGGGGATATGTTATGCCAAAATATCCTGTTTTGTTAAAAACGAGATTGTAATCTGAATAAACCCAGTAAGTTTGGTTGCATCTGAATTCAAAATACATTGTTTGAGTATTAGTATTAAATATTATATTATTTGTAAAATTAACTTCACTCATAGTGTTATAATTGTGCCCTTCACCACTTGTTCCAGCCATTCTGATTGCTCCAAAATTATTTGCACTTACATTATATAGCGTATTTTTGTCTACTAATCCACTATTGTTCTCCCAGTTAAATATTATTCCCCCAAAAGGAGTATTATAAATAATATTTCTCTCAATGAAAACTCCGGGTAGATTAACTAATTTGTTAATATTTCTTCCAACAGCTATTCCTACACCAACATCATGAATGATATTATTCTTTACTGTTAAGTTCCAATAAGAATGAGTTCCTCTCCCGCTTTTCATAAAAAAACCATAGGAAGCTCTATATATTGTGTTGTTCTCCACTACACTGTTATAAACTGAATAAAGCTCAATACCTGTTCCGTAATGCTCGGATGCTCCTGGAGCAGAAGAACCATAAAAACCAGTATCTGTACCTTGGTCATAAACAATATTTCCAATAATATATATGTTTGGTGTTGGGGGGTCTGATGCATCTTTATATATTGAAGAAGGGTTTTCTGCTCCTGTCCTGCAACCACTATTAAACTTGAAAATATTATTTTTTATCAAAATATCGTGCGAATTTCCCTGAATTGTAATTCCTCTTCTATGGCTATTCATAATTGTCAAATTTTTAATTGCATAATATTGTGTGGGATTTGATTTTCCATCTCTATACATGCCATCCCAAGCTCCAAAAGGCGCTGTAAGCCTTTTACTACACTCAATTAAATGGTTTTGTGGTGTTCCACTCCACGAATATAAATAAATATAGTTACCGTCAAAATAATATTCTCCAGGAATATTAACTTCTGACGAACTATTCACGGGAGTATACCATCTTGTTCTGTCTTCCCAGCAATTAGTTGATGCATTTAAACCGCAACGTTCTGGCGCAGTAAAACTTGCACGATAAACATTTCCGTTATATTGCTGCCAACCACTTACAACATCACTGCCAATTATTTTTACATCTTCAGGATTTCCGTAGCCAGAGTAAACAGTCATTTGTGCATTGCTGTTTCCGGATTTAGGTAAGATATACTCCCTGTATTCTCCAGGCATTATGTACACTGTGTCTCCTGCAGAGTGCCTGTCATTTGCTGTGCTTACTGTGCAAAGTGGCACATCTATGGTTCCTGTCCCCAGGTCATTACAATAAGGGTTCTGGTTGTTTACATACCAATCCCTTGCCAAAACTATATTTGGTTGTGTGATAAAAATACATAAAAAAATTGTGATTATTAATAATACTTTTTTAAATTTTTTCATTTTTTTGACATTTTTTGTATTTTTGCTATTTGATTCTTTCTTTTTTTATTATTGTTTTATAGTATATATATTTATTTTATTTTCATTAATATTTTATATTTTTTCTTACATTTTATTTTTATTTTGTTTAAACGCTTTTTTTATATTTTATAATATTTAATTTTGTATTTATAATTTCATATTTATTATATAATTTAATATTTTATTTTTAATATTATTTCCTATTTAAATAAGTATCGTTATATTTAGATGTCGTTTAAAAGTATTAGATGAAATTCGGTGGGGTAAAATGTAATATTATTAAAATTGATTTGATACAATAATTTCAGAACAGTGATACTTTTAAATAAAATAATTTTTAAACAATTTCGATAATATTTATAAATAATATTCGAATTCTGTTAATTATCTGGCCCTGTAGCTTAGCCTGGTGACCTTTTTGTGAAAAGATCAACAAAAGTTAGCGACTCTTAAATCAAAACATTGTTGGAGTCCTCTTTGAAATTGCAATAAGGTCTGGGTAATGGAGCGCACGACTGATACATTTCATAAACTGAATTGTAGACATCGTGAGGACCCGAGGAATATGTTAAATATTCGGGTATTCAAAAAGCAAAGTTGCTTTGAAAGTCTCGGCGGGGCCATTCTATTTTTTTATTTTGTTTTTTATGAAAAAATTTATAAGCAATCTTATAAATTATATTTTTATGACAACAAAATTTATTGATCCATATGGCTCTGAATTAGTGGAGGATTACCACAAGATAATCAAGCAGTTTGGCCTTGAAACTTTTGATCTAGATTTATTTCCAGAACCAAACAAATTAATGCGTAGAGGGGTTGTTTTTGCTGGTCGTGATTTGAAAATTATTAGCAAGCGCATTCAAGAAAAAAAACCATTCTATGTATTGTCTGGTATAATGCCAACAAACGACCAAATTCATCTTGGAAATAAGATGGTGGTTGAGAATATTGCCTATTTTCAGGGACGGGGAGCAAAGACTTTTATGTTAATTGCAGATTTAGAAGCTGCAGCTGCTAGAGGTGTAAGTTTAAAAGAAGCTCAGAAAAGAGCATTGGAGTTTCATATTCCTGCGTATATTGCTTTGGGTCTTGATCCAAAGAAAACAATATTTTATTTTCAATCTGAGAATAAAAAAGTGATTCATTTGGGTTTTGAGTTTGCGAAAAGAATAACTCTTAATGAGTTTAGAGCGATTTATGGAAATGCTGATCCTGGAAGAATAATGAGTGCAGTTATTCAGGCAGGAGATATTTTGTTTCCTCAATTAGATGAAAGAATACCTGGGATAATTCCAGTGGGCATAGATCAGGACCCTCATATTAGATTAACTAGAGATATTGTGAGTAGAACAAAACAACAGTATAATTTTTTTGCGCCAAGCTCTTTATATCATAAATACACTCCATCACTTGATGGTAAAATCAAGATGTCAAAATCTGAGCCAGAAGGAAATATTTCAATTCCTGAAGAAATTACTGATGTGAGAAGGAAAATTATGAAGGCAAAATCAGGTGGCAGAGATACTCTCGAAGAGCACAGAAAACTCGGAGCAAAGATTGAAGAAGACATGGTTTTTGAGTTATTGAAACAACATCTTATAGAAGATGATAGAGAATTGCAAGAAATTCATGACAAATACAAATCAGGAAGAATGACATCTGGCGAATTAAAACAATTGGCTTGTAAAAAAATGGAAGAATTCATGGAACAATTCAACAATAAATTCAAAAAAGCGAGAATAACCACAAATAAACTAATATTTGTTGAATCTTAGTAATTCTTTTGTTAATTTTGAAAAATATTTAAATAATATTTAAATACTTATATTTTTTTTTCTATACAAAATTTTATTGTATTCTAAATTTTTTATGATTTAATAGAATAATTCTGTTTGAAATATTTGAATCTTAGATTACTTAATTTGTTTTGGGTTATTTAATACTAATTTATATTAATATATCAATTTTAATAATAATACTAAAATATATTAAAATAAAATATAATATATTAAATAATATATTAAAATAATAATATATTAAAATAATATATTAAAAATATAATAATAAATGTGGAGTTAGAATTTTGTTATAATGTGCATATTTTTAATATTTTGTTTGCTTTAGATATTTTAATTTACTACATTATAAATTTTAAATTAAGAAAGGAAATTAAGAAATAATAAAATAAATCAAAAAAATTTTTAAACTGCAAAACTAATTTAAATAAAAATATTTAAAATACATTAAATTTAATATTATTAAATAATAACTAAAAAAATATTATTTATATTATTTATAATTTGTAACAAAAAATTAATTATTTTAAAAGAGGTGTTTTTATGGGTAAATATATTCAACTTAGTAGGGGATTTATGCTTATTGGTATTTTCGGATTTTTAATCTCACTTATATTTATTACACAGTATAGTTTAGATTGGGGAACAACTTTAACTATATTCTTTGGATTTATTTTTTTAGCATCTTTGATAAGTACTGAGAAAGGAGATTATAATGATAAAGAGATTGACAAAGAATTAGCAATTCATGAAAAAAAATTAAAAAAAAATTGATTTTTTGCCTTGTTAATTTTTTGATTTTATTATTTAATTTTACTATTTTTTTTATTACTCTATATTAATTTTTTTTATTCATAAATTTTTTATTCATAAAGTTTATAAATCTTCAATATCTTCTTAATTACTTAAAAATAAAATACACTATGAAAGATTTATGGTATAAAAGATTTATGGGGTGCGTATATGTCTGAGGATATGGATATTAACCAAGATACAGCTGAAAAACATAATATTAAGCGTAAACTAATTAATGTAAAGCATCAAAGAAAAAGAGTAATTCATTCTCAACATAATGCAAGACAACACAATTTAAGACAAAAACAAAACTCTTTATTAATGATCATAGCAATTATTCTATTATTGGTTGCTGTTGCGGGTTTACTCATTTATATCTTTATTTCAAAAACAGGAGTGAATAGTGCTACAAATACTTTAAATAATCAGAATTCTCTTTCTGGCATAAGTCCTGAAATAATAGAATTTAATAAAAGAATTGCGGGTGATAGTCCTTCAAAAGGAAAACCAGATGCTCCTGTGACAATAATAGAATTTATTGATTTTCAATGTCCGTTTTGTGCAAAGTTTTACAGGGAGGCATATAAGCAAATATTAACTCAATATGTTGATACTGGAAAAGTAAAAATTGTTTTTAAAAACTTTCCTTTACCTTTCCATGAAAATGCTGAAAAAGCAGCAAAAGCAGCTGAATGCGCAAACGAACAAGGTAAGTTCTGGGATATGCACGATAAACTTTTTGAAAACCAAAACGCACTCGATACTGATAGCTTAAAAAAATATGCAAAGGAAATATCTCTGGATACAAACAAGTTTAACTCTTGTTTAGATTCAGGTAAATATTCTGAAAGAATTGCTAATGACTTGAAAATAGGTCAAGAAATTGGAATCCAAGGTACACCAGGATTTTTAATAAATGGAAGAATCATAAGTGGTGCACAGCCATTTGAGAATTTTAAGAAAATTATTGAGCAAGAATTATCAGGTAATACGAGTGGTAGAGCTAAAGTTGAATTAATTATTGTAAATGATGAGAATTGTAATACATGTGATTCAACAAGAGTTGTTTCAGCACTTCAAGGGTTATTTAATGGATTATCAAAAAGAGAAGTTGATATTAATTCAAATGAAGGAAAATCATTGATTAAAAAGTATTATCTTGAAATGGTTCCTTCATATCTGCTTAGCAGTAATGTTGTAGAGACAGATGCATATTTTCAAAATCCGCAGTTGCAATCTGTTTTTCAACAAGTAAGTGATATGTATAAAATTAGAGATGAAGTTTCAGGAGCAACAAGATTTATTGATCCTGTAAAACAAGCTGCTTATGAAAAACAATTAGAAGATCAGGCAGCTCTTCAAAGACAAAAATTGGGAATAGTAGAAGGAAGCAAAAAACCTCAAATTGATTTTTTTGTAATGAGTTATTGTCCGTATGGTAATCAAGCAGAAGAAGGAATAGAAGGTGCTTATCAAATATTGAAAGACAAAGCTATTTTCATACCCAGATATGTAATATATTCTAATTACGGAGGGGGTAGCTCAAACTATTGCATAGATTCTGGCAAATATTGCTCAATGCACGGAATTCAAGAGCTTAATCAGGATATAAGAGAATTATGCGTATATAATAATGACGGTATTGATGCTTGGTTTAAGTTTGCTTTAGCAATGAACACCAAATGTAATGCACAAAATGCTGATACGTGTTGGGAAAATGTTGCAAAGGATCTTGGACTCGACACTGTGAAAATCAAAAATTGTCAAGAGACACAAGGAATAAGTCTTTCAAAGCAGCAGAAAGAATTAAATGATGTTTTGGATGTAAGCGGCTCGCCAACAATATTTATTAATGGTGAATCATATAGCGGAGGGAGAGCTCCTTCTGATTTTCTTGCCGCCATATGTGCGAAATTTGACCAAAAACCGATAGAGTGTAATAGTGTTGTGCCAAGCACAACAACTACAACACCAACCGGTGGTTGTGGTTAATTAACTTTAATTAATTAACTATAAAAGCAAATTGAATATAAAAAAACAGATTTTATTATTTTTTTATTTTATCTTTAATAATTTTTTACTCTAAACTCTTTTTTTATTATCTGATCTTATTTCCGCAATAATTGCAGAAATTTGCATTCACATGATTTTTAGTACCACATCTAAAACATGTAACATAATTTGGTTGATTACTTTGTTGTTGATGTGCTACCTGATAACCTCTCTGAGGATGACTAATTTGATATTGTTGAGTGATTTTATGTTGTTGGTAGGGTTGTGTTCTTTTTGCACTTGCAATTTTTCTCTCCATTTCTATATTTCTCCCATTTTCTATATATTTTTTTACTATTTCATCATTTTTTTGATTGTATTTTTTCATTACTAATTTGAATGCTCCAACGATAATAAATAATATTCCAATCCAGAAGAAAATGAGAAAAACCATTTTGTGATTTGCTGTATAAATAATTCTAGAGATAATTCCAATAAATATTCCAAAAATTATGTATAAAATTCCTGAAACTCCCATAATAAACCTCTTTTTTTTATTAATTAATTTTTATTTTTTGTTATTTAATATTTTTTTATTTAATATATATTAAATAATATATTAATATACTTTTTTTAATATACTTTTCGTTATTTAAATAATTATTCAATTTAAAATAGTTATCAATTGTGTAATACAATAAAAGTATTAAATACTCGAAGGAAAAACAACTAATAAAAAATAAGTAATAACACGTAGAAAGAAACAGAACAACAGACTTTATTAGAACAACAAACTTTATTAATTACTTCTATCTATAATCTATGTATAAATGTTTTTGAGGTAATTTATGGATGTTTTTGAAGCAATTCAGAAGAGGAGAAGCATAAGGAGCTATATAGAAAAACCTGTTGAGTTTGAAAAAATCGCTACAATAATAGAAGCAGGGCATCTTGCTCCAAGTGCAGGAAATATTCAGGAATGGAAATTTATAATAGTAACTGAAAAAGAAAAAATTAAGCAAGTTGCCAATTATTGTCTTGAACAATACTGGATTGCAAGTGCACCTGTTTTAATTGTGATTTGTTGCGATCCTGAAAAACAAGAAGTAAATTATGGGTTAAGAGGTGTAAGGCTTTATAGTATCCAGGATTCTGCCTGTGCTGCTGAAAATATGCTTCTAGCAGCGACAGGATTGGGACTTGGAAGTTGCTGGGTTGGGGCATTTGATGAGGAAAGAATAAAAGAAATTTTTAATATTCCAAAAAACATTAGGGTTCAGTCCATAATTACTATTGGCTATAGTAATGAGGTTCCAACACGACAAGAAAGACAAAGCTTAGAGAGCATCACCTATTTTAATAATTATGGAATGAGAATTGAAAATATTAACAGATATTTACGAGAGTATAGCCTTGAGTGGCAGAGAATTGCCAATGAGAGTAAGCCCAAGTGGAATTCTTTTTTAAATGGAATAAAGAAAAAATTACATATGAATTCTTCTAATTATTCAAAAATAATAGAGCAAAAAACAAAGAAAAAATAAAAAACAACCAATAATAACTATAAGAGATAAAAAATAAACGTGATAATTAAAATTAATACTTAATAAAAATTAATACTATTATTATAAAATACTTATAATTAATCATTTATTATTATTTATAATAGTAATTTTATTATCTATACTAATAATTTTATTATTTATAATTAAATTTTTTATTTAATTCTTTTACAATCTTGCTTTTTTTATAATTAATCTGGCGATGTTCTTATTTTCTACTTTTATTTCTGATTCTTCTATTGTTATTCTTTTTTTGAATAATGGGCAGTTTATTACTAGAGATTCAAATTCCCCACCCTCACCAGCAATGTTTAACCCATTTTTTTTGTTAAGCTCAACAAGTTTGTTAATAAATTCATCATCAATTTTTTTTGCCAGCCAATTTTTATCTAGTCCGTCTGCAGATATGCTACTTAATACAATTTCAAATTCATTATTTATAATCTCTCGCATAAGAGTTTCCTGGTTAATATGCCATAATGGAGAAAATATTTTTAGTCCGAGATTATCGCAAATATTTTCTATTCTCTCACGCTGATAATTGGAATATAGCGCTCCAGTAATAACCCCTTCAATTTTATATTTTTCTTTTGCCTTTTCCAATGCCTTTTTCAGATCAAGAAGCTCTTTTTCTTTTTCTCCTTTTGTCGCGTGTTCAATGAGTGGAATATTCATTGACTCTGCCTGTAGTTTTACAAGATTAATATTTGGCGTGTGAAACATATATGAGTTAGGATTCTTACTTATGATTGTTATTGCACAGCATACTTCATAATTTTGTTTTTTCATTACATATATTGCGTAAATACTGTCTTTACCGCCTGACAAAAGTGCTCCTAACTTTAAGTTATGGGTTGGATAAAATCTTAAAAGATACTCTGATTTGTAAGTCAGACCAGACCTCTTGGTTAATTTTTCGATTGCTTTGTCGAACTTGCTTCCATACTGTGCGGCCTTTTTCTTTCTCCACGCATACTCTTTTTTCAATCCAAATTCATTTCCTATCTCTTCAGCAATTTCGTGGAGTATGAATTTTTCAATATTATTTTTAATCTTGAATTTTCCTGGAACTCGCAATGCGTATTTTATTAATTCTAAATCAAGAAAAGGAGTTCTTAACTCTATGTTATTAAACATAGTAATAACATCATCTCTATAAGTATCACGTTCATACATTTTTAATAATCCTGAAATGCATTCCTTATTGATATTATCTTCTCTTGACTTTTTATGTCTTTCATAGCCAGCAAATAATTCCTCACTTCCAAGACCAGAAAATATTACTTTAACTCCGTCTTTTTTTGCAACTTCACACGCAACAAAAAAAGTTAGGGCAACTTCAACCTTTACAACATTGTTGTCCTCTATCAGCGGAACTATTGTTGTTAGATAGTTTGGAATATTATCTATCTTTATCTTAATTATTCTATGATTTAGGTTTAAATCTTTTGCAATATTTTTTGAGAAAATAAGATCCTCTGGTATTACTCCCCCATTGTCAAGTACTGCAGTGTAACACGTAAAATTTAGATTCAATCTTTTGCATATCATTGCAATAATCGTCGAGTCGATTCCTCCAGAAAACAAAATACCTATTTTTTTGGGGGGGATCCTTTTTTTTACAGATTTAATAATTAATTTTTTTAATATTTTTTTAATATTAGTATAATTTTCCTTAATCTCGGGTACACTATCAAAAAATTTTCTATTAATAAACTTAATACTATTATCTAAAATATCATAAACTAAAACATTTCTCGGATTTAATTCATTTATATCAAAATATCCGATTTTTTCCAAAGCCTTTTTCTCAGAAGCAACTGCAAAACCATTTGTGTGTGAGTACCATAATGGTTTTTCCCCTATGATATCTCTAACCAACAATACAGTATTCTCAATCCAATAACAAAAAGCGTAAACACCATCTAATTCTTCAACAATCTTTTCAATATTTTTTATGCCTCTTTTTTCAATAAGTAAGAATAATAATTCTGCATCATTACTAGCATTGAGTTTATATTTTTTATTAAGCTCTTTCCAGTTGTATATTTCACAATTTGCAATAAATTTTCCTTTCCCTACAATTGGTTGTCTGACTAAACCGATAACAGAATGCAAACAATGACCAATGGCATTATTTGATTCTGAAAAAAAACCTTCTCCATCAACACCCCTATAACTAATTATTTCTATTCCTTTTTTGGCAAATTCAATTGCCTTATCTCTATTAAAGATGCCAATAATTCCACACATGATGTAAGAGATTTTTGTATAGTTTAAATAATTAACCAGTATATTATTAAAACCACTTTATTGAAATAACCCTAAATTTAGCTAAATTTATAAAATGAGAGTAAGTATTATTGATTATGAAGCACGATTTGCCAATAACACTACTCTTAATTTTTATTTTTGTAGTATCTCAGTTAGTGGGTTTAATATTGATTAATATAGATATTAAAGAAGTGGCAAGTATTAACGGAAGTTTAACTGTTGTTCATAGTGAGCCAATTATACCCAGGCCAGAAACAAGTGGTGTTGAATCATTTTTTTATTTAGCAATCGGCATATTTATTGGTACTGTTATTGTTCTTTTACTAGCAAGATTTAATAAGTTTAGAATATGGAAGTACTGGTTCTTGATTGCAGTATTCTTAGCAGTTAGTATTGCTCTTGGAGTATTTATTCCAACAGTCTATGCATTTGTGGTTGGTTTTATCCTTGCATTATGGAAAATATTAAAGCCAAACATTATAATACATAATCTAACAGAAGTGTTGATGTATGCAGGAATAGCAGTTCTTATTGTTCCAATATTTAATATGTTCTGGGTGTTTATACTTTTACTTGCAATCTCAATTTATGATATGTTTGCTGTTTGGCAGAGCAAGCATATGATTAAGATGGCAACGTTCCAGACAAATAGCAAAGTTTTTGCGGGATTACTTATTCCTTATAAAAAAGTAAAGGATGGATTAAAGATTATTAATATGAAAAAACAATCAACAGAATTAACAAGTCCTATTTCCATAAAATCTTCACAAAAAAAACCAAAAATTCCAACATCATCTTTAATTTCTGAGGAAGCCCCGCGAAATGCAATTCTTGGCGGAGGAGATATTGCATTTCCTTTAATATTTTCTGGTGTCGCGATGGATCATTTTGTTATAAGAGGTATGACGCCTGTAGGTGCATTTTATCATTCATTAATTATTGTGGTATTCTCAACAATTGCTCTTGCAATACTGTTTATTTATGCAAAAAAAGACAAATTTTATCCTGCAATGCCATTTATATCAATGGGTTGTTTTTTTGGGTATCTTGTTGCATTGTTAGTATAATTTAATATACTTTCTTTAATATTAAATATGTTATCTTTTAAATTATTAAATTTATTTTAGTTTTATAATTATACAATTTATTTTTATTATTATAAATTAATAATAAATATTTTAAAATATTACATAAACTGTTAAATACTTACATTGTAAGTAAATTTCTAAAAGAAATCTTTATAAATAAATACCTACAATGTAAGTAATATTGGATAACTATTGATTAAATTAAAGGAAAATATATTTAAATATGAATTATATTTGTATACTTACATTGTAAGTAAAAAATAAATATTAAAACACATACAAATGCATACACTCAGAATAAAACTTAAACAAAAACTTAAACAATTAGAAAAAGAAAGAGACAGAGTAGCCAATTTTATTGAAGATATTCAACTACAACAAGAAATTGGAAATCTTTCACATCAAACAGCAAAAAAACTAATAAAGGATAGAATAGGAGATAAAAGAGTTGAGGATTTCTTTAGAGATCTTAATTATAAGATTAGATATTTGCAAAACTTGATTGAAGAAGAAAAAGGAAATCAAAAATTAATTAAAAAAAAAAATAAAACAACAATATTTTTCTGGCTATTTCTTTTTTTAGTAATTATATCGATGTTTTTATTCATTCCAGTTCAAAAATTGCTAATAGGATTTGTTACATTTGATAACGTAGAAATAAAAGAATACAAAATATTAAAAAATTTTTCAGATACAACAGCAATTGAGTTAAATATTACTGATGTATCATCATTAACTGCTTCTGGGATATTTTTTGGAAATGGATATGCAAAAATATTCCTCGAATCCAACAAAACACGATATCTTGTATTTAATTCTGACAATTTAATTAATAATAATGAAAATAATTATACTGATAAAAATAACTATCCTGATAACTTTATAACTGGATTTGTTATTTATGAACAAGATTTATTTAATCAAACTGAAACCGATAATCTAAGCGGACTCGTTTTTGATGATATATCTAATTTTGATAATGTTTCTGATTTTAACCTAACTTCAAGTGACAATATGCTGCTAAATCAAGTATTTAGTGAAAATAATAGTATCAAAAACAATGACACTATTAATATTATATTAATTGATAATAATGAACTTGATAATAATGTAACTGTTGATAATATAAATAGTATTGATAATAATATTATCGATAATAGTGTTAATAATTATACTGATAATAAAATTAATAATGAGACTAATAATGAAATTAATAACAGCAATGATGATGAACTTAATAATGCCAATATTTTTAATGGAGAATTACAAAATATTTCATCTGCTGGTATTGTATTCACTGATGAATGTGTTGAAACATGTAAATTAGAAATACCAACTATTAAATTAATTATTGAAATTCAAAATGCAACAATATTTCTTGAGAAGATTAGTTACACAAAAAAAACAAGTATAAGAAAAATTAATGCTGCACCAGTTCAGATAAGAAATATCAGTGACATTAACACTAAAATAAATGAGACTGTTTCAATAAATCTTGAAGACTATTTTTCGGATTTAGATAATGACACATTAAAATTTGAAACTAAAGAGCATAATAATATTGTTATCATATTTTATAATAATGTTGTATCATACACTCCTAAAGAGGAAGGAGTATTTTCAACATATATTTATGCTACAGACGGTGAAAATCTAATAAAGAGCAACGAATTTAATATTATTGTTTCAGGAGTACCAACAGCGGAAAATAAAATCCTAATCCAAGATAACAACATAACAATTAATAACAATATAACAATCCAGAATCCTATTATACTAACAAGCATTCACGCAAAAAATCCGTCATTTATCCTCAGAAACTCCGACTTTGTAAAAGAAAAACAGATTAAAGATTCTGAACAAAAGGATATTATCAATTATGAAATTGCTTTAGATAATAACAGGTCTATATTTAATATTACAAAATGGAACAAAGAGGTAATTTTCTCTATTAAAGATGATATTGAAGTTAAAGAATTAAAAGAGTTTATCGATGGAGTAAGCCTTCTCAATGATAAATATGAAACGAGAATTTATGAATTAGAAAATGGCTTAGAATATGAATTAATTTTCAACCAAAAGCCAGAAACAAACGAGATTACTTTTGATATTGATTCAAAGGATCTTGTATTTTTTTATCAACTTCCATTAAATGAAAAATATAATAATGATTCATGCAATGCTACTGACTGCGGAGGAAGTCATAGGCCTGAGAATGTTGTTGGCAGTTATGCTGTTTATCATTCTTCGAAAAAGAATGATAATTACAAGACAGGTAAGGCTTTTCATATTTATAGGCCTAAGATAATTGATGCTAATAATGATAGTGTTTGGGGACTGTTGAATATTGATACAGATAATAATAAATTGACTATTAGTATTCCTCAAGATTTTTTGGATAAAGCTGTTTATCCTGTTGTTGTTGATCCTACTTTCGGTTATGAAAATATTGGTGGAAGCAGCATTGTTTATGAACCCGATACTGTTGTTGGTAGCTTGTTTACTAGTAATAATGAAATGGGTGTTATTGATAGTTTATATGGATATTTAGAAGATAAAGCAGGCAGTGTTAATGTTAAGAGTATTATTTATTTGAGTGCAGATAGAACTATTATTAGTGATGGTATAAGTGATGAGTCTTTTGTTAGTGGTAGAAAGTGGTTTAATTTTTCTTATTCTATAAATCCGAACATTAATCCAAACACAGATTATGTTTTGTCAATAATTGGTAATGATTTTTTTTATATTTATTTTGATGATGGAAATGAGAATCAGGGTTATGTTGATGACTCAAACAATTATGATAATCCTGATAATTTTGTGAATTTAGTAAATAACAAGAATGTTTATAGTATTTATGCAACATATACTGTTATAGCTAATTCTCCTCCGAATACTCCTGTAGTTCTAATTAATTCAAGCAACAGTACTAACACTTCTGACCAAGATATTAATTGTTTTGCGGTTATTAGTGATGATAACGAGAATGACTTACTTAATGTTAGTGTAAACTGGTCGAGAAATGGTGTCTGGAATATGACTGTTGATTACAATAACAGTTATCCTAACGGATATTCTTTTAATGCAGTTCTCGGTGCAGATAAACTTACTAATGGCGGTAACTGGAGCTGTGCAATACAATTATTTGATGGTACAAACTATAGTGCGTGGGGTTACAGCAATAATCTCTCTGTTGTAGTTGCTTCTAATTATTATAATAATTGTTATCCGAATGCAAGTCAGAATTTAATAATCAATCAAACAACAACTTGTACAAATACAAATATTGCTGTGCTAAGCCTGAATGTTTCACCTAACACTCGTTTAACTTTAAATAATGTTTCTCTAATAGTTGGAAAAACAAATATTTTTGGAAACATAACAATAAAAAATTCTCCAAACACAATCTGGCAAAACGACAATCTTTCAATATTTGGTACATATCTTCTTGAAAATTCAACTCTGAGAATTAATGGAACAACAGATGGCTCAATAGGTATAACACTAAATGGTAGCGGAACAATGATTATTAATAACAGCGCAAATATTACAATTGGGTCAGATAATAATTTTAATTATTTTTTCAGAGCACTAAACTCTAGCAAAATTAATATAACTAACAGTGTCATAGAATATGCTGGCTGGAGTGAATTATTAGGCCAAAGGGGTCTTGAGGTTAATACTTCTAATGCTTTTATTGTTAATAATAATTTTGTGAGTAATTATTATGGTTTGAGTGTTTATGGTAGTAATGCTAATATTAGTAATAATTTTTTTAGTGGAACAAGTGCTGTTGGGATTTTTGTTAATGGCTCAAACAACTCAACAATCTATAATAATAATATTAGCTTTAATACTATCACAAATATAGATATTTTTGGTGTTAGAGTTGATTCAGGAACAAACAATGTATTTAATAATAATTATGTATACAACCTTAAGGGTGCA
>JAWABG010000019.1:0-21499 GCA_038884715.1 Candidatus Woesearchaeota archaeon
CTCATTTTTCTTTATATAGTTCATTATCTGTTGAAGAAAAGAGAGAAGTTTTGAAAAAAAGAAGTAGAGAACATTTTGAAAGAGAAATAAAAGAAAAATTTCACGAAATGAATAGAAAAGATTACATACCTTAATAATTTTGCGGCAAAAATATGGTAAAAAATAATATTGGTAAAAGGTATTTCAAACATTTAGTAAAAAATCAAAAGTCTTTAGTAAAGAAAAAATTTAATAATGATTTGATAAAGATGCTTTTGGTAAGATATAAATTGAAAAAAGAAATAAGGGTAAGAAATGAAATAATTGAATTGTGTTATCCTATAATTTTTAAAGTTATCAATAATACTTTGAATATGTTGAAATATAGTAATAAGAATAAAGTCTTTGATAATCAAGATTTGTTTAATGAATGTATTTTAGTAACTATAAATTGTATAGAAAATTATAATTTTAAGAATGAAACTAAAACAAGATTTATTACTTATCTTTGGTTAAGTTTGCAGAGAAAGATAATTAAGTTTGTAAATAAGAATGTATTTGATTATTCTAAGAATAAAATAGAATTAAATTTTGAAGACAATATCAATGATTTAGATGAAGAATTAATCTATAATTTTAAAGAAGATAAGATTAATAATAATGGTAATGATTGGTTAGTTAGTTATAATCAAGAATTAGAAAAGGATTTTATAAAATTATTAAATAATGATGAAAAGAAAGTTTATAAGTTTAAAAAATTCAAATTACCTATAAAAGATTTGAAGAAGACAATTAAAATGAATAATAATCAATATTATAAAATTCTAAATGGCATTAAAGAAAAGTTAGAGAGGTATATTTATGAAAGAAAAAATGATTGATGTTCTTGATAATTTTTTATACAACAATTATTCAATAGTTATCATTCAATTAAATGAGCAAGATAAGTTATTCATTTTGTCTGATACTATAGAATATCCTTTTAATGATGTTAAGCATATGACAGTTGAAGGTTATGATATAACTAAGTATGTTTTATATGAAAATTCTTTTGTTAATTTGGTAATAAAAGATGAATTTGAGTTAGAGAAATTCATTGCTAAAAATAAATTAGTTAGAAGAACTTTTGAATTTGAAAATTTAAAGTGGTTGGTTATAAAATGATTAAGTTGAAAAGAGAATTATTAGATATAGAAAAAGTAAATTCGCATCAAAAAGAAATTAAAAGAGCTAATGCAATATTGCCGAAATTGCCTCGTGGCTCTTATAGTAAATCACCTAAAGAATTTTTGAAGATTATTAGTAAATACGAACCTTCAATTAAAAAGAAGTTATTAAAAAGATATAAGTCAGTATCTGCTTCTTTGAAGATGAAAAAGAAATTAGGTGGAGGCAAATTAGAAAAATTGACTGAATTGCAAAAGATGGAATTGATTGAATTGGCTGGAAGATATTTTACACCTAAACAGCTGATGGAAATTATTAGAAACGAATGGAAAATTGATTACAGTAATACAGCATTGAATGCTTTATTGAAAAGAAATAGAGAATTGATTTATCAAAAAAGATTGAAGTATATAAGTTCTATTGATGGTTTAAGATTAGTTCACGAAAGACCAAGGATTGAAGAATTGTCAGAAATATATGAAGATGCAAGAGTAGTCGGAGATAATGCTTTAGCTTTACAAGCATTGAAAGAAATAAGACAAGAAGTTAAAGGTGATAGAGTTGTTCTTGATGGAAATATAAATATGGACGTTAATCTTAATGTTAAAGAGCAATTGCTGAAACAATTAAAGTTACAAGATTTTTCCAGATTAGCACTTATAAAATTATTAGATAAACATAAGATTGATTTTACAAAGATAGCACATAGATTTAAGTTAGTAAATGTAGATAAAGAAGGGCAAACAATAAATACTCAATTACCTGTAGAGGTAGATAATGTTTTTTATAAACAAAATTTAGAAGAGGTAAAAATCATTGAAGAAAAAAATGAAAATGATGATACTGAAAAAAGAAATATAAATATAGATAAAATAAAAGAATTGTTGAGGAAAAGATTACAAAGTGTAAAAGAAACGAAAGTAGATGTATCAGAGAAAGAAGAAATTGTTGGTTCAGAAATTTTTGATAAAATGAATAAAAAAAAGATGAAGAAAATTGAAAAGAAAATTTTGAAAAACAAAATTCCTGATAAAAAAGATTTAGCTGATAAACTTAAAAAACTTGCAACTAAAAACAAAGTAAAGGAGAAATAAAATGAAAGACATCTTTGTAGTGTTCGATGTAGAAACTGGAGGATTGAACAGTGAAGTAAATCCTGTTCTTGAAATTGCTTGCATCTTTGTAGAGCAAAATGAAAATAAAGATTTGATTGTTAGTGATAAGGTGAAAAGCATAGATTATATGATTTTGCCAAATTATTTACCCGATTATCAAATAGAAAAAGATGCTTTGGTTACTAATGGTATAAATATGTCATACATAGAAAAGTATGGTATACCAAGTAGAAAATTTATTGATGAACTTTTAGAAAAGATGCAAGAACTGAACATTAACAATACTTTTTCTTCCAGAAAGAAAAATTCTTATAAAAATTTTTATTTGGTTGGACATAACATAAGTAATTTTGATGTAATGTTTTTAGAAAAGATGTTTCAAGAAAATGGTAAAAATTTGTATGATTATTTTAATCGTGCTTTGATTGATACTTATATATTGAGTAAAATGATGTTCAGTAAAAATGATAAAATAGCAAATTTGAAACTTGAAACTGTTTGTAATTTCTTAAAGATAAGATTAAATAATGCTCATACTGCTTATGGTGATGCATTTGCTAATGCTCAAATGTTTATAAAGATATATAATTTTTTCCAAAATGAAAATTTAAGAATGTAAGAAAGGAGTAATTAAAAATGATATTAGAATTATCAAGAAATGAAAAAAGTTTATTTGAAGAATTGATACAAGTTAGAAGACATAAAAGTAGTTATCAATTTATAAAAACAATTGAAGAGTGTAGTGAGTTGCAAAAAGGGATAACTAAATATTTGAATAATCTTGAAGATAGAACTACAATAAATAAAGCTATTGGAAATTTGAATGATATGGTTGATGAAATAGTGGATGTTCAAATACAATTATTTTTGTTGAAAATGGAAATAGTTAGACAAATAGGTGAAGCAAAATTTGAAATGCTTTGGAACAGTAAGTATGTTACTAAGATGCAACAAATAAGAAAAAAGATAGATGAATTAAAACAAGATAAAGAAAGTTAAAATAATATTATTATAAACAAAATAATAGAGAGGTTAAAATGACTGCTGAAATTAAAAAGATTGACGAAAATTTTTATAGTTTTAATGTGAAAACTCAAAGAAGAGAGTATATAATTTCTTTGAAGAAAAGTAAGATTGAAAATGGTAAGGTAAATAGAGTTTTAATGATAAAAGAATCAGAAAATAATTCTGAAAAAGGTAAAGGTAAGCAACATATTATTAAAATTTATGATGAAGCAGTAAATGAATTTTTAGAAGTAATGAATAAAATTAAAGAAATAGATTCAGTAAAATGAAAAGAAGAAAAGAAAAAATAAAACGATTAAATAAAGTTGAAGTTGACAAGACTATTGTTGATAGTAATAATGATTCTGATAATAATAAGAAGAAACTTTATTACAATAATATTGGTGACTTTAATTTTATTTACAACATTTTATTTAAGAAAGTTATTGAAAAGATAAATAATGGTAAAGATGGAATTTTTAATGCTTTTACAATTCCTTTAGATGATAATAAGGATTATATTCTCTACGATAAAGATAGAATAAACATTATGCTTGTTGATTTTCTTGGAAGTTATAATTTTATTCATCAGCAGGATTATGATATTCTTAATATTCAGGATAGTAAGTATGAAGAATTTATTAAGTATTTTGAAGATTATGTTAAGAACAAACTTGAAAGATTTAATTGCAAATTCAATATTGAAAAGAAATTTGATAATATGTTGATAAAAGTTGATGTTCCGGTATTGATTGAAAAGAATGATAAAGAAAAATTTATTTATATATTTAAGAAAATTGATTGTGTAAAAATAATTTATCTTTATGCAAATTGAATCAATAAAAATAACAATAAAATTCATTGGAGGATAAAAAATGAATGCAAGCGAAACAATTTTTCAGCAAGAAGTGCAAAAATTGAAAAACAGATTTCTTGATAAAATAGTCAAGCAAATCAAAGAAAGTCCGTTTTTCACAAATAGGTTGAAGAAGTATGTCAATAGAGATTTGCTTTTCAGAGATGAAAATTGTAATAGTTTTTTGAAAGTAAATTTGGATTTGTATAAACAATATATAAAGAAGAATGAAAATGGATACAATAAAGTTGTATTGCAGATAATTAAAGAATTAGAATGTGATTTAGAAAAATTTGATAATAAAAATCATCATCATTAAAATAAAAAGAGGAGGGATTAGAAAAAAATGAAAAACGAAATTCAGATAATTGTAAAAAGAAAGAATTTAGTATTAAGATTAATTTTGTTAATAGCTTTATGCTTTCTATATAATTTTTCGTTGCGTCAATTGACGATAATGGAAATTTTAATTTTTAGTTTCATTTTTGAATTACTTTTCATTGTAGTAAATGTAACTCAACAATATTTGATACAAGAAATGACTAAACTCTTGATTAAAGAGCAAAATTTTAATACAGAATTGATGAAGAATCAAATAATTAAAGATTTGCAACAAAAAGTAGTTAGCAATAATTGAAGATAAAAATTTTGAAGAAAGGAAATTAAAACGGAAACTATAATTGAAGGAAAAGGTATTTTTATAATTATTGCATTAATCATAGTCAATAGGAAGTATTAAAAATGAAGAATGTTTTAAGAATAATGAGAAGAATGATAGATATATTCTTCTGTTTGAAAAAAGAATTGAAAATAAACTCTATCAAAAAGAGAGTAAATTTTGTAATAGATTCATATCCTGTCGTAAGAAAGAAGAATATTATAAATTGGTTTGAGGCAATTGATGCTACAATGGCAAGACATCGTTTAGCAATCAAGTATAATATAGATTATCCGAAATTGAAAGAGATAGTTAAACCAGAAGGTTGGCTTGAAGGTTGCCCTTTTTGTGTGTTTACTGCTGAAGTTGATTGTCAGAAATGTTTGTGGTTAAAGTTTGAAAAAGGACATTGCTATGATAGCAATTATTTTGACAGTGTAAAATCTATAGAAAGACTTGAAAGATGGAAGAAATTATTGAAAGATAGAAAGATACAATAATAGTTTGTTAAAGAATAAATCAGGAATGTAAGTTAATGAACAGTAAAATAAAGAAAAATTTCAATGCTGAAGAAAAGATTCTAAAGAATATGTTGGGTATCAATCAGTATTATCGTAAAGGTCAAAGATATAAACCTATGATAGGCGATAATACTATGAGTATGCTGGACATAGATAGATTGCAGAATGTATATGAGATATTGGAACAGTCAATAGATTCGTTTGATGATGAACTTATAAATTTACTGATGCAACATTATGAAAATGATATAGATAAATTGTTTGAAGATGTTGTAGATGAAGTATACAAAATATTGTATGGAAGGGATAAGGTTTCAGGAGTTAGACCAACCATTAGATATTTCAATGAGATTGATAAAGAAATTGAAGAACAGATGAGGATAAATTCGTTGGCGTATTTTTGTAGTAATACAATAGGAATGATTATGAATTGGCATCATTTGGAGTGGGCTTGGTTGGTTGAGAATTTTCCATTGTTAGCGATACTTGCAGCAAGAGACCATGGGAAGAGTTATTTCTTTAGTAATGCTTATCCTTTATGGATGGTTTACAGGTATGATAAAAATAGTAACTTACAATCAAGAAGAAATGGAAAGTTAGGATACATATTTTCACATACACTACCGCAAGCAATAGAACTTTTAGATATCATAAAAGATAATGTTGAAGAAATAGATATACTGAGAGAAAAACTATATCCTAATTACAGAGAAAATTGGAGCAAGGTATCGGTAAAATTTAAGAATGGTTGTAAGATTAGAGTAAGAGGTATGCTATCATCAATTCGTGGTGCTCATCCTGGTTACATAGTATTGGATGACGTCATTAAAGATGATAGCATTTATAGTAAAATAAAGAGAGAAAGAACTAAGACTTATGTTGCTTCGGCAATACTTGGTATGCTTGTTCCTGGTGGACAAATGATTTCCGTAGGCACTCCATTTCATTACGCAGATTTGTATTCAATGTTTGCAGAATCTAAAGATTTTGTTCTTAGAAAATATCCTGCGATAGATAAGGATGGTAATTTGTTGTGGCCGGAAAGACACGATAAAAAAGATTTGGAAATGAGAAGAAGAATTTCTGGTAAGGTAGTATTTACAAGAGAATATCTTGTAGAACCTATCAGTGAAGATACTTCTATGTTTCCTGAAAGTATTCTTAGAAATTCTATTGTTGGTATGAATTCGTATAGTTATGTCAATAACATTGAAGCATTTCCAATTAAATTTAAGAGAGTTATATTTGGTGGTGATTTTGCATTGAGTGCAAGAGTTGGTGCAGATTTTGTAAGTTTCGTTACTTTTGGAGTTGATGATAATGAAAACTTTTGGTTATTAAATCTGTTTCACGAAAAAGGAGTTTCATATACTGAACAAAAGAATGTATTGAAAAGCATTTGGAGAAGATTCAAACCAGATATAATGTATCTTGAAGCAAATCAGTTTCAAAGAATATACAGTGAAGAATTGAAAAACGAAACTTCAATGCCTGTAAAACCATTCATAACTACAAAGAGAAAAAATAGTTTGGACGAAGGAGTTCCTGCATTGTCAGTTTTATTTGAAAATGGAAAGATTAAATTTCCTTATGCTACAGAAAATGATAAAAAGATTACTGATATGATTTTAGATGAATTTCGCTCAATAGGTTGGACTGAAAAAGGAATTGAAGGAATAGGTGAACACGATGATATAGTAATGTCTATTTGGATTGCAAGAAATGCTTATCTTAATAAAGGTAGTTTTACATACGATTTCATTTGATGAAAAATGAAAAAAGATTTGAATATATTGTTTAAGAAATATTATTTGTATAGTGAAAAAGATGCTTATAAACAGTAATATTTTGCAGAATACTAAAAGTAATGAAAAGATTGAACATTGTAGAAATGAAAATCTTAAATTGTCTAAGAAATTACAAGTAGTTAAGAAATTACTAAAGAAATTTGTAAACCTAAATAACAATAATAAACAATAATAAAAAAGAAAGGTAGGTAGGAAAAGATGAAGTATTTTAATATCTTTTTCATAATGTTCGTTTTCATTTCAATGGTTTCTTGTAATGGACAAGTTAGAAGCGATTATCAAATTACATTTGATACTCATCCTCAGGCAGTGAAGTATTTAGTATTTCTTGAAGAAAGAACTACTAATACAGGATTTGCCCTTAAAGATAGTGCTGATTATCTTGAACCTATAAATCTTACTCAATATAAGATTGCTGAAGTAACTACTGCTAATCCTGTGATTGTTAATTTACTTAACGATGGTAAGTATTTGAAAGCAGGTGTAGTGGTTGTAGATGCTGCTGGTTTCTATTCAGTTATGGGATGTTCTCAAGTTTATAGAAAAGGATTGATACCTTCTAAACCAGTGAATATATCTATTACTAAAAAATAAAATTGGGTGCAAAAATGATTAGCAATATTCTTTTGTCTTTAATGATGATAGTATCAAATCCTGATACTGCAATTGTAAATACAGATACAACTTCAATAATATTGTTGAAGTTTGACGAACCTTTGAATGAAGAAAGTGTATTAAATATTCGTAATTACAGTATAAAAGATAGTATTGATAATTATAACTATAAAATTTACAGAGTAGGCATTCCTAAAAATAAACCAGATGAAGTAGTTCTTGTTACAGAAAGATTGAAATATAAACGGACTGCTGTTATAAATGTAGTTGGAGTTAAAGATACTGCTAATAATGTAATTCAAAGTGGAACAATATATTATTATCATCGTGGTTTGAAAGAATCATTAGGTAAACCAGTGGTTCGTTGATGAAAAAAATTTTGTTTTTGGGCGTTACTTTATATTGTGAATAATAAAACAAATTGGAGATAAAAACATTATGACAGAACAAGAAATAAAAAATCTCATTCAGTATAATAAAAGTATGCTGATTAAAAGACAGTATCCTAAAAAGGATTTACATAAAAGTCCTATAAATTTGGAGAATGTTCATATAATTGATATAGAAGATGACGGTGAAAATTTGATTGTTACTGAAAAAAGAGGCATATCATCTTTAATGGATAAAGAAAGACTAATATTAGAATTTAGTTTTTTACAAGACAATAAAGAGGAGGATAAAGAAAATGAAGATTGATTTGTCAAATAAAACAAAAGAGGAAAGAATGAGACTTTTTGAAGATTATATCTATAAAAGAAGTCTTCATCGTTCTCAGCCATTCTTTATTACAGTTGCTAATCTTAGAAAGAAATTTAAACTTAGTCACTTAAAAGATGGTAAACGAATTGATGCTTTTTTTGAAAGAATTATGGTTAAAGAAGTTCATCCGTTGATACATAAAGTGCTTGAAAGAAATAAGAATTTGAACAACAATAGACCTAAGAGAGGAAATGTAAGAAGAAATTATACTAATAAAATCAATGGAACTAATTCTAAATACAAAATAGTAGATGATGTTCTTAAAGAGGAAGGTATTAATAGTAATTACAATAATGAAAATGAAAGGAAGGATATTCAAAATGACGGACAAAAGTAAAATTTATAAAGAGAAATTTCATCAATTCTTGAAGTCTATTGATGTGATTACAAGAGTTGATATTATGAATGGAATGTATTATTGTTATCCTGAAATAATTTGTATGCATATCTTTAAGAAATTTGCAACTATTGAAGATTTGCAGTTGGATTTATTTTGTGATAATGATAATTTTAATAAAATTAAATTACCTTTTCTTAGTTCTAAAAGGTATGAAACATTGCCAAGTAATATTCCTGCATTACAAATAGGTAAGCAAGATATTGAATATGGCAAAATAGATGAAGAGAAAAATAAGTTTACAACTAATTACAGTGACATTGAATATTTTTATAGAGCAATAAGTATTAAAGAATTTTCAATGGAAAAGAGAATCTTAAATAGAATAATTTCACCTGAAAACGAAGATAATCTTGAATTGTTTAGTCTTAATCTTTATTTAAGTTTTTCTTTAGCATTTATATTTATTATCTTTAATGATACTGCTAATGTTGTTTTTGAATCAGTTAATCCTGAAATTAAAGAAGTTAGAGAAGAAATCTATGACTACTTTGTTTTTATGAATATACTGTTAAATAATAATGAATATATTGAAAATCTGAAAAGATTACCTATTACAGGTAGTAATATTATTTCAAAGTAATAAATTGCCAGAGGAGGAACCAACCAATGGACGAAACAATTCTTAAAAATATGGAAATTGTTGAAATTGGTAGGCATTTTGATTATACTGATGAGCAGTTGAAGAAAATTAAAGAATACTTAGATATGTATGTAAGAAGAGAAATAAATAAAACACAGTTGAAGCATTTGTTCGGTAATCCTGATTATAAATATTTTTATATGTTTATAAGAAATAGAGGGATAGAAATTTGGGATAAGAAAGTTTTTACCGAAGATAACAAAAGAGAAGCAATATCACTTTACCAGCAAAAGAAGTTTACGGTAAAAGAATTGTCAGAGAAATTTCAAGTTACAGAAGTTCATCTTAGAGCATTATTTAGAAAGAATGGTTTGTATATTTGGGATTACAAAAGAAAATATTACTCTGATTTGATGAATAGAAAAGAAGAAGAACAGCAACTACAAGAAAAAAATGATAATGAAAGTTCTGATGAAAAACTGTTCAATTGGCGTAAAGAATGGAACAGTAGCAATCCTTACTCAAGAATTTTTTATAAAGAATGATTATTTATTATTAAAAAGATGAAAGAAAATAAAAAATGAAGAATAAGAAAGTTATTTTGGTTGACGGCTCTAATCTTGTTTATCGTATGTATTATGTTCATAAGAATTTGAATAATTCATTGAACATACATACCGGAGCAATTTATGGATTTTTTAAGATGCTGTTTTACTATTCAAGAGTTTTGAAATGTAGAAATTTTGTTTTGTGTTGGGAGAGTTCAACTAATTGGAGAAATAAATTTTATCCTGATTACAAAAAGAATAGAAAGATTGTTTTTCCAGATGAAATAAATGAAGCATTGAAGCAAAGTAATAATGGACAAAATACTAATTTAGTTTCGTTGTTTTCTACAGGCGAAATCAATGAATTGAAAAATATTAGTGAAAAAGCGATTGATAAATTGAAAATCTTGTTTTCAATTATGATTATAAAGAATATTGCAGAGAAAGCAGGTATTTACAATGCTACCGCTGATAATTGTGAAAGCGACGATGTGATTGCTTATTTGACTAAAAAGTTTCGTAGCAATGTTAAGATAATTTCAGGCGATAAAGATTTTATGCAGTTGGTTAACGATAAACAGAAAATTCGTCTTATATATGTAAACAATAATATCAATTCATATAAGATTATGAATGTTAAAGAAGTCTTAGATAAGTATGATGTTTATCCTGAAGAATTTCCTTTGTATCTTGCATTGAAAGGTGATGATGTTGATGATATTCCAGGATTGCCTGGTGTAGGTGAAAAGAGAGCAGTCCAATTGGTTCATAAATTGAGATTTATTGGTAATCATTTGAAGAAAATTATAACTAACGAAAAAGATAGAGAGATAGTCAATAGAAATAAAACATTGATTGATTTGAATGTTGGTTCGTCTATGGTTTCTAATAATGGTTTGAAACTTAAAAGAAACGAAAAAATAGACGTTAATCAATTAAAGGAAATGTTAAAGTTTTTAGAAATTAAAAGTTTCAATGAAATTGACTTGTTGAAAATCAGTGCTACACCTAAATTTGTAAATTACATTAAAAACAAATTTTGACGGAGGATGGAAAGATGAGTGAAAAGAAAAAAGAGAAATTATTGTTTGTAGGAACAGTAAATGGTGAAAGTTCTTTGTATTCTAAGAAAGCAAAGACATACATTCGTGCTTACAATGCAAATGATGCGGCAATGGGTCTTTTCAAAAGATATCTTAAACTGTTCGGTAGAGCATTGGTTACAGATTTGTTTTTAGTTGATGGAAATAAAAGAACGAGAGTTCTTTTCAAATTGGATTTTAAGAAGAAACAATAAACATAAATAATAATAGAGGTGTAAAACTGTTATGGAAAATAATAATAACAAAATTTATTGTCCTAAATGCCAAAAGTATATTAGTAATACTGATATTAAAAGAGGTTTCAATCATTATTGTCCATCTTGTAATACAAGATGCAAAATTATTGGTATCAATAATGCCGAAGATGTAAACAAAAGTCAAATGAATGAATTCGGCGATTATGAACCAGAAACAATAATGTCTGCAAGAAGACAAGATGAGGATGAATAAAATGATTAGTGAAGAGAAAAATAGAATTGCAAATTTTAAGATATTGTTGCTTAATAGATTGATTAAACTTATGAATGAGTTTGATGTTACGATAGAAGAAATACAAGTAAATATTAAAAAACAAAAAGTTCAAACTAATACTTTGAAAAGAAAGAAAGATGTTGCCGTAGGAACTGTTTTCTTTAGAATAAAAACTGATTTGTCTAAAATCTTAGATATAAATTTTGAATCAGAATTAAAGAAATTAGAAGATGAATTACTTGATGAAAATTATCTTGATGATTTGATGGAAAGGGATAAAAAAGAAAAGATGCGATTACTTATAGAAAAACAACAAGAAGAAGACGATGAAGAAGAAGATTAAAAATAATTTTGATAACATTGTTTTAATGTATTTCAATATTTCAACATTCTATAGATAATGGAGGTATTATGTTTGACGGAGCAGTATTATTATCAATATTGATAATAGTTTTACCGATTTGTGGCATAATAATCAAATTACTTGATGCTTTCTCAGAAAGAGAAGCGATAAAAGAAATTCTTGGTGAAGAAAAATTCAATTGGTTGATTGAACAACATCAAAATAATAAGAAGAATTCTAAGAATGTTTCATCTTTTAGAGTTTTTTATCAAAAAGTTTTTGCTGATAAAATTTATTTTCTATTTCATAATACAGTTAAGATTACAAGGAATATTAGTTTTGTAATACTTGATTTTGTAAAAAATAAATAACATACTTATCTGATTAAAAATCTTACCTATTTTAGACTATAATAATAATAGAATTCGGTGGTTTTTGTTTGTTCATTATACCTCCTATAATGGTTAGTGAATGATGAGTTACACAATTTAGTCTCTCAACATAGTTTAGTGAAAATAGTTGAGAGACTTTTTGCGTAATATATGTTTGCTTTGTTTGTCAGTATTAATTGATTATAGTCGTCCAAAAATTTACCAACATATATATTTTTTCTTTTATAAATTTCAAAGAAAAGTAATATGAGTATTATAAAAAGAATCTTAGAAAATAAAAGATTGTTAAGACAATTTAAGAAGTTACAAGAAGAGAGAAAAAAGCAACAGCAACAAAATTTTGTAGTTGAAAAATTTGATTCTTCAAATAAGAAGAAAAAGAAGCAACTTCAACAATTAGATTTATTTGAAAATGTAGATGAAAGTAAAATGAATAAAAAGAAAAGCAATCAATCAGCAATAGTTAAAGTAAAATCGCATCTAAAGAAAACAAAGAAAGGTAAACTTTCTTTAGTTCGTGAGCATCAAAGAAAGAAGATTAATGGTGCTATTAAGAAATTTAAAGTTATAAAACAGTCTTATATAGATAAAGTAAAGAATTCTTCACCTAAAGATAGAGAAAAGTTACTTCAAAATCTTAAAGTCGATATTGTAAAAATGTTAGCTAAAGATTTTGGAGTCAAAGATAAAAATAAGTTGAAAAGTAAAGCAAATATTCTTTACACTAATGTAGTTAAAAATTTGCAAAACAATGTTGATAAGAAAAATGTAAAGTTGAAAGAAGAAGATAGTAGTAAATCAAAGAAATCAAAATTTGCTTTTGGATTTTTTGCTTCCGGTGAAGACATATCAACTATTACAAACAATCCTTCCAAATTGTTGTATGAAGGTTATACTTTTTATAACCAGGATATAAGTAAAGATAAAAATTGGGGACAAACATTGAAGCGTAAAGATTTGAAGATTCTTAGATTAGGTAAACAGGATATTAGTTCTGATAAAGCATTTGATGTATACTTAATGTCTAATGTAAATGGAAAGATTAAAACAAAATTTATTCCTAAAATGAAAGTTGAAAAAATAATTAAAATAATACAAAGAGGTGTATAATGGATATCAATTTTGGAAAATTGAATTTTCAAAGATTGAAGTCAAATTTGGCTAAACAATTTTTTGAATACAAAGAAAAACAAAAAGAATTGGAAAATCAAGATACTGTCGAAAAATCAGTTCAGTTTGTAAAAACTGAAAAAGAATTGTATGATAAAGTTTCAGAAAATATTGAAATTTTGAACAGTAAAATTGCAGAAATAAAAGGTAGTATTAAGAATATTAGAAATTTAGTAGGACAAGAACCTACAGAAGAACTAAGTTACTTTGATGAAGAACAGTTGAAAAATATCGATGATGATTATGAATATTTTTGTAAGATTTATAAATATGAAAATAGTGGAGAAGGTATTACAACTGTTTCTAATTCAGAAAATAATCTTACTAATATAGTTATTGCAAACAGCAATAATCTTAAAAAGAATACTGATGATAAAAAGAATGTTGCACAATTGAAATCTAAACATAATTCTTTGATTTATGATTACAGAAGTTTGTTGCGTAAAAAGTTTGATTTAAATACTTTGAAAAGAAATCTTGATAAAAAGAGTAATAGAAAAATTACTCTTGATTTTTATGAACTTAAAGAATATGGATTTTAATAATATAAAATAATAATAAGGATTAAAATATGGAATTGCAAAGTAAAAATTTTTTATTACCTTCGACACAAGTAGTTTCATTTCTGAAAAGAGATGTATCTGTGCCTAATAGTTATGATATTGTTTCTTATATAGATACTTCTATTCATAAAACTTTCTCAGTCTTTATTAAAAACAAAACTGCAAATGCTTGCAGTGTAAAAGTTGAAATTGCAGATGTTGATGAAAATGGAAATGAAATTGGATGGACTGAATACATTGCTCCTCAAACAGTTCCTGCAAATGGAACTCTGTTTTTAGAAAATAAAACTTGTATGACTAAAAGAACTCGTTTGCAAGCACAGAATAATGTATCAGGAAATATTGCTGTGCTTGATATCTTTGTTAGACTTAGTCCATATTTTTGATTGAATTATTATGAAATTGTATAAAAAATATTAAGAGGAAATAAAAGTATGAGAAAAAAATTTTTTGCAATATTGTTTGTATTCTTTTTATCAGCAATATTTTTATCAGTAGAAACTACTGCTCAAACAGTTAGTACTTCAGGTAGAGAAACAATTATCAATTTTACTAATAAAGCACCAGGAACATATAGAGAAGTATTTTCATTAGGTAATTATCGTTACTTGAGTATGCATCTACAATGTTCTGGAGGTGTAACTGTTACATTCTGGGCAACGAATGACCCTTTGGCAAATAGTTTGAGTGATAATTATTGGGTAGATGTTACTCAATTACTTACAGGACAATCATCTATTACAGACCAAAGTGGTCTGTTTTTCATTGACACTCCGTTTATAACTTACAAGTTGATGGTCAAGTATGTCCTTTCAGATAACACAAATTATATGAAAATAATAAATATCAGATACTGATTAAGGAGGACTTAAAGAATATGAAAAAAGATTTAATAAAAATAGAATTATCAATAATTTATTCTATAATATTATTTTTATTACTTACTGTAAATTTATTTTCACAAACAATTTCACATAGAGCAAGTTCTAAATATATAATTATAAATAGTAATGGAGCTGATACTGTATGGGTAAAGAATGTTGCAAGAGATTCTGCTAATAGAGCAGAAATTAATGCTAAAAGCTATACAGATTCAAGATTAGCTGCTAATCCTTATGGTTGGAGAAATTCTGCACAAGCCAAACAGGATGCGATAGATACGACAGCATATCCTTTAACTTCTTTAAATGAACAAATCACCAACTTATCTAATACTGTTAATGCGGCATTAACTAATATTTATCAGAGACTTGATACGATTGAAGCAAGATTAAATGTTCCAACGATACCTACTGTTTATCCACCAACTAATGTAGTGGCAACAGGTGGCTTAAGACAAGTAAATTTGAGCTGGACAAGACCAACGGCTGGCACTTATGATAGCTTACATCTATATTGGTCATATTCTTTATCATCTAATTTTACAATGCTTGTTAAATTAGATACGGCTGCCACATCATACACACATACAGGATTACTAAATAATACAAGATATTATTATTATTTAATAAGTTATAAAGGCACTGCATATAGTAGTCCATCGATAATAGTAAATGCCCTAACTGATAGTGTAATCAGTGAACCTTTTGCAATATTAGCTGATGCAGAAACAAATAATTTAAGTCAATTTAGTTCAACTGTTGCTGATACTGCAACAAGCATTATAGCAACAAGAGATTCTGCCAAGTTACACGGTAATTATGGTTTTCTAATGCAAGATAATGGTTACAACTTAGACAATGTTTACGGAAGAATAAATTTCACAGCAAAAGATTCTGTTTATACGAGAGCATATATTAAAATACCATCTACATTTAAGAGCATTAACACACCAAATTACTTTACAATATTTGGAATTTATTTTGGTAATACCGTAAGAACTGTTTTACAAGTTGCGAGAACAACTGATATTTACACTCATAAATTAGCTGTTCAAAATGCTGCGGGGGCTTTAGTCGATATTTTAAATCCCTTACCAAAAGATAGTGTAATATGCTTTGAATTATTTTATAAGAAAGGCACAGGGACTGATGCAATAACAAGGCTGTATATAAACAATGTATTAGCTTATGAGCATACGACTGGAACAGCTACGGGAACGGTAGATAATGTAAGGGTTGGAATAGTTTCGTTTGGTAGCAGGGTAGATGTTGGAAGTTATATGTTTTATGATGATATTGTAGTAAATGATAGCTACATAGGTCTGTATGGTGGTTCTTCTTCTTCTGGTGGCGGAGGCACTATTGCAGGTAATAAAATATATTTAGCACCAAATTCGTTAGGAAATGGATCGGGAGCAGATAGCAGTAATGCTATGAGTATAAATAGTTTCAGTTTTAATTCAGCATCACCTGGTGATACTATAATACTTACACAAGGTAACTATTCATTAACAAGCACGATAACTATTACTGCAGATGGGACTTCTTCTCAACCGATTACAGTAATGTCTTCTTATCCTTATGGAGCGACTATCAGTGGTTCGACAATATTCGATATTTCTGCGGAGTATTGGAAATTTAAGTTTATTAAGTTTCAAAACTTCTACAGGGCATTTGATATTAACGCTGGGAGTAATGTTATCTATATTGATAGTTGTTACTTCACTAAATTCTCATCGCAAGGAGGAATTGTAAATGCAGGCGGTAACAGTGGAACTACAACTTCAATAGATAGTATATTCATACGCTATAATTACGCTCTGAATGATACTCAAACATATTCTCAAGCAGATATGATCTATACTCAATACGCAGGAAACATTTTTATTATTAAGAATTATTTGGAAAATAAAGACACAATTGATGTTTCTCAGCATATAGATTGTATTCAAACCGCTAATATGATGGGAACAGTAGTTATAGTTGGGAATAAGATAGTTAATTATAAAAAAGAATCATCACAGGGAATGATGCTCAATATATCTGCAGTTGGTGAACAAATACTTTATAATAATTCTGTTTATGTTCCTTCTAATGCTAAACCAATTAGTTCATATTGGCTTAGTGGAACAAGTGCTGCAAAAGTATATTATCTTAACAATACTGTTTATAATAAAAGTGCGGTAAGTGGTTGGGTCGGAATTACATTTGAAATGTATGGCAGGCAAGGAGTTGTTAGTTATAATAATATAGCTTATAATGACGGAACACCTACTACTACCAATATATTTAGTGCAGCTTACTATGATTATCCTGTTGGCTGGGGTGACAGCATCAACAATAATTTATATTGGACAAACTACTGTCCATCACCACAGGGAAGTCCTGGAGCAGGTAACTATTATAGCATTACTGCATATAATATTAATACTGCTACATCAAGTATCTGGTCATTAGCACAATGGCAAGCGTCCACAAATAATCCAGACCGTAATTCACTTCAAGCAAATCCGTTATTTAAGGATAAATTAACAGGTGATTTGCGGTTATCGATAGGTTCGCCTGCTATAGGAGCGGGTAAAGATATATCATCTTTGATAAGTTATCTTAATTTAAAATATCCAAATTGTGGATTTGAGTGGAGGGATATCAATGGGACTTTGCGTAACAGTACTCCAAATATGGGAGCTTATGAAGGAGCTTATTGATATGTATCTTAATCTAATAATCATATTGTTAATTATAATTTCAGCACTGGCGAAAGCTGGTGCTGATTATCTGCTCTTTAACACTACTTATTTGCAGGATAAGTATAAAGGGCAAGCAAAAGGATTTCTTGAATCACACTTACCATTTCTGTTTGATAAGTGGCATCGTTCTGATGCAATAAGGACATTGGCTTTGCTTGTATGTATTGCTTTGCTTTTAGATTATACCTGGTATGATACCATATTCTTGATAATAATTTACTTCGGTTTTTATGGAATTATTTTTGAAATCAGATATAATCTTAATAAAAAATTTTCTAAAATAAAGAAATGAATTATTGATTATGGTAAAAAGAAAAAGAGAAAAAAATAGTAATGACAACCAACAAACTTTAGTAAAATCAAATACTGATACAATGAATTTAGATTTAGCAATAGAAAAAGATTTACACAATCTTGAATTGCAGAAAGTTAAGATTTTTGATAAAGCAATGAAATCTGGTGACCCTAATATTATTATGAAAGCTACTGAATATTTTGGTAAAAATAATCAAGTTACCGGAAGTCTTATAAAATCAATGTTGGTTGACCCTCTTGATTTTGCTTCATCTTTTGGTTATAAAGATAAACCAACAATGCTTTCATATAATATGTTGAAAAGAATGGCTAAAGCTCCATTTACAGCAATGACTATTAATACAAGGATAGCTCAGGTATTGAAATTCTGCACTCCACAAGAAAATGAATATACTGTTGGTTTTAAGATTAAAATGAAAGATAAAGATGCTAAACCAAGTCATGCAGATTTGAAAAGAATGGATGAATTGACAGAATTCATTTTGAATTGTGGCTTTGGATATAGTTGGGCGAGAGATGATTTTGAAAAATTTATTGCGAAAATAGTTCGTGATAGTTTGACTTTAGACCAATACACTTTTGAAGTTCTTGAAGATAGAAAAGGTATTCCTAAAGAATTTATTGCTACTGATGCATCAACTTATAGAATTGTTTTTCCAGACAAAGGTATGCAAATTAAACCAGACCCGATTACAGGTGAGAAATGTTTTCCTTTTTATGCACAAATTTATAATGGAAGCGTTGAACAAGAATTTTATCCTTGGGAATTGTGTTTTGGCGTAAGAAGACCAAGAACTGATTTAGAAGTAGCTGGTTATGGTTATGCAGAACTTGAAGAATTGGTTGGTATAATTACTTCTATGCTTTGGAGTGATGAATATAATAGAAGATTTTTTTCACAAGGTAGTGCACCGAAAGGGATAATTAGAATTTCAGGAAGCAATATCAGCGAATCTGCAATTAAAGAATTCAAAAGACAATGGTATGCTCAAATGGCTGGCGTATATAATGCTTGGAAAACACCTATAATGGAAGCAGATAAAATGGATTGGATTGATTTGACAAAATCAAATAAAGATATGGAATATAGTAATTGGCAAGAATATTTGATTAAGATACATAGTGCTTTGTTCTTGATAGACCCTTCAGAATTAGGTTTTGATATTTCAAGAAGTTCTGACAGCAGACCTATGTTTGAAAATAATAATATGTCAAGAATCAAATATTCAAGGGATAAAGGATTAATACCTATATTAAGAAATTTAGAAAAGTCAATAAATAGATATTTAATTAATCGTATAGATGATAGATTTGTTTTTAAATTTGTCGGCGATGAAACTTTGTCTGAACAAGAAGAACTTGAAAAGGCAATTAAAGAAGTTACTAACTTTAAGACAGTTGATGAAATTAGAGCTAAGTTTGATTTAGAACCATTAGGTGAAGAATTAGGTGGAAATCTTATTCTTAATTCTACTTGGATGACTTGGTATAACAATATGTTGATTACTAAGCAACAACAACAAGAAGAAGAGACAGAAGATGAAGAAGAAGGATTTTATGATGAAGAACCGGAAGAAGAAATTGAAGAATCTATTGAAAATCCTTTTGTTGAAGATTTGAATAATTTTTTGAAGAGTTTAAAATAATAAAGAAAGGAAAAGTAAATGAATAATAATACTTTATTGACGAATTTCAATGTAAAACCAAAAAACATTTCTTCTTCTTTTACAGAACCTTCTACTATAGAAGAAAAGATTGAAATTTTAATGAAGTTGATTGAAGAAAAAAATCGTTATATAGAAGAAATTAGAAATAGAGAGTTAAATGAAATTAAAGAAAGAATGAATGTTACTTCTAAAGAAGAGGAAAGAGAAATTCCTATTATTAAAAAAGTAGAAGAAGAATTTGATGAAGAAAAAGAAAATAATATGAATGATGAAAATTTAATTTTGAATTTTGAAAAATCTTTTAACAATAATAGTGGTTATATTCGTAAAAGTTCTAAATTGTTTCTTGTAAAACCAGAAGTAACAGCAAAACAATTTGTAAAAAATGTTTTATTTGCCATAGATGATGCTTCGTTAAAGAAAAAAGTAGTTAGTAAAGATTTTATTGAGAAAGTTGAAGAATTAAAGAATGAAAAAAGAACTCTTAATTTGAAAGATTTGATTGGTAGATTTTTGTTTTTCAAATTTTTATAAAAAAGGAATTAAGAATGAATTATTACATAGAAATAGAAAAAGCACAAGTCAATAATGATGATAGTGAAAAGTATGTTAAGATTCCTATTCAAGAATTTATTGATGAACATAAAAGACTGATTAAAAGATTGAAAAAGAAGAATAAAAATCAACTTGATAAAGAAAGAATAGAACAACAAAATGAATTGAAAAATTTTCTGAAAAAAATTAGAAAGATTAAATAATATATGGTTTATCATTTTATAGATTTACAGAAAGCATTAGTCAGGCAACATACCAGAAGAACTAAATCCGGTAAAATTACGACTGTAAAACAATATATTGATAGTAGACAGAAAAAAGAAAAACAAATTGATGATAAAAAAAAGAGTAAAAAGAAAGTTTCTAAAAATCCTTGGATAGTTAAGTATGGACATTTGAAACTGTCTGCTTATCCTACACCTGATGTTAAAGAAAATGAAGTTAAAGTAGATTTGTCTGGAGATATAAATAGCCATTTCGTTTTGTCCTGGTTTGATAAGAATACTAAAGTAACAAAACATTCTTATACTCCAGAATTTTTTAGAAGAAATAGAGATAAGAAATGGAAAAGAATTGCAAAGTTAAATTCTGATATTATTACTAATATTAAAGAAGTTAGTAAGAAAGATTTGTTGTCAGAAGACAGTAAGAGTTATTCTGGTAAATTAAATCAACTCGGTGCTATTACATATATTATTGCAAATACAGGATTAAGAGTTGGAACTCAGCAACTTTTTAGAAAAACAGGTAATAGAGGCGTAATTACTTTGTCACCTGATAATGTTAGTGTAAAAGGTGATACAGTTTATTTTGATTTTATAGGTAAAAGTTATCAGCAAAATAAAGCTGAATTGAAAGATGCTGATTTGGCAAATTACATTTCTAAACTTAAAAAGCAACGGAAAGGGCAAGAATTTTTATTTGATGTTGAGTATAAATTTATCAGAAGATATTTTAAGAGAAATTTTGGCAGTAAATTCAATATCAAAGATATGAGAACTTATGTTGCTACAGATTTAGCTAAGAATTTATTGTTTAGTAAAAAATTAGATTTGGAAAATTTGTCGAAAACTAAACAGAAAAGAGTTATTAAAAATACTTTGAAAGAAGTTAGCGAACAAGTTTCAGAGAAATTGAATAATACTCCAAATATAGCAAAGAAATCTTATATTCACCCTAATGTTCAATTAGCTTGGTTGAAGACTATGAGTAATGTTTTACATAAAGATATCTTATCTGAAATTGAAGATAAGTATATCAAGAAAGCAATAGTTGATG
>JAWABG010000020.1:0-16260 GCA_038884715.1 Candidatus Woesearchaeota archaeon
GATAGACAACATCAACTATAAACGAGTTTTCTGAAATAATTATAGTTGAACTCGAAAATATCTTAGATTTTCTATTCTATATCGGATTTGAGGTATCATATCCAATCTCAGTATCATCATCGATAAAAGTTCTAATTTCACGGAGTAAAGCATAGGAATATTTGGTCATAGTAAACCCCTTGGTTTATTATTAAACTAATATTTTACGTTTTGAGGAACGAAAAAAGAATGAAATCAAATTAGACGATTAGTAACATATTATTCGCTACTAAATAAATTGTATAAAAAATCATCTAAATTATCGTCAATCTTTTTTACATTTGAACTGTTTATAACAAATTCATATACAGAATTATTACTATCTACGACAGCATACGCTCCATCGTCAAAGGAAATAAAAGGAATATAAGTTTCAGGTAATTTATATTCTCTCAACTCTAAAGTGTTTTTAACAATATTCAAATGTGAGCTTTCTTTTACTCCAAGCCCAAATAGTTCCCATTGTTTATATGATATACATCCAAAGTTTTTAATTATTTCCCTTAATTGTGATGGAAAAGATATCCCCAATTTTCCTTCTGCATCTTTAATGGTTTCTTCATCTACATCACCAATAACGTCAACTTTTTTAAGATTTTCTACGATGAAATTTATTATTTTAAGCATTTTTACCTCCTGATAACATTTCTGCTCTTGTTTTCCAATGTTGATCCTTTATTTTTTTGCTAAATTCAACTCTATCAATATCAGATTCTGGTTTTGTGTGAAGAATAGAGTAGTTTTTTGTTCTATGTTCATCTTGGGTTAATTCTGCTAAAGGACTGTCATTTGATTGTCCGATATGGTGTAATTCATAATAATTACCTTTCTCATCCAATGGAGCTCTACCATTTCTCATCCTTTCTAAGTTACTTCTTCCGAAATCATCTTTTATATTTAAATCAATATCATCTCTAATTAGGACTTTCCTATTATTGATTTCTGCTTCTCTTAAATTGGCATTTTTATAAACGTTTAATTCTTCAACAGACTTTATATATTTATTTATATTCTCAGAAAATTCGCTTTGTAATTCTATCTCTTTTTTCGGGTCAAAGTTTTCAATTTTGTTATGCATTTCATACAGGGCTTTTTTCTCTGGAGACAGATTTGTTTCAAGCACTCTGGTCTCTGGTTTTTCTAATTTATTAGTTAGTGTTAAGTGCATTTGTTCAAGTGCTTTTTCTTTGGTTAAAATATTTACTGCTGGTATTAATTTCTCAATCATACAATATCCAATAATTTATTTAATACCTCTGAATTATATTCGCTAAAAGTAGATTTTAAGCAATATAACATCTCATTCAAATGATTTCCATTTATATCTGGATAATTTTCTATTATTAAATTTTTAAGATAAATATGATAATTAAATGGATTTCCGTCTTTAATTTTATTTTTCATTATTATTGGGTCTAAAAGATTTGGAACATATAAACCGTACTTACACTTGAACTGACAATTAGAGCAACCTAAATAATTAAACATAGGTTCATTTACTATTAAATTTTCTTTAAGTTTCTTTCTCAACTCATTTGATTTATAATCATCTAAAGAATTATAATTTATAAAAATTTCATCAACAAATAACTTTTCTAGAATATTTATAAATTCTATTACATCCTTAATTTTTTCTTTTCTTTTTATTATGAAATAATTTCTCAAAACATTTGTAATTGCAAATGCCAAGGCAAGAGCTTTAGCTCTGTCATCAAGAGCAAAGAAATAATTTTGGGGCTTATTTGGTAAAGGATTTATTTTCTCTAAATATTCTCCATACTTAATTATGTGTTGATTCAACACAATTAAATTAAAAATCGTAGCCATTGATATTTTTTCTGGTCGGATAATATCATATCTTATTTCGTTATTCTCTTTTTGAATACATTTTAGCAATTCTTGGCTATTTAATTCATACTTTCTACTATAATCATCAATTAAATTTTTTTGATTATTTGAAATGAAAGTATCAAAATCAATATTAGAATTTAAATATTTTTCTCTATCAAAGTCTTCAGCATTAAAATCTTCAACTTTAATCCTTTGAGCACTATGTAATTGTTCATTTATAAATATACATTCTCCTTGCTTAAGAAATGGCAAGTCTTCTTCCTGTTCATTACTTAAAACAAGAGCATAAGCAAGCAATTTTCTTTCCTCTCCATCTATCATTTTGTGAACAATTTTAGTGGAAGTATTTTTAATAACATCTCCTAAAAGTTTCGATGGTATTTGCTCGACAATTATAAAACCTTCTCCATATGCTCTTATTTCTGACAATATATTAGAAAATAACTCAACGAGTTTAGACCTCGCGGCAGATATTTCCTGATTCTCGGTTACTTTAAAGTTTGTTAATAAATGGTGTGCCTCTTCTATCAAAGTTATGTGTTTAATATGATTAGATTGATCTTTATATATATTCTCTAACTTTCTATACTCATAAATTGCTCCCATAATAATTCCCATAATAATCGCTTTTTCAGAAGGGTCAGCAATATTATCTAATTCTAATATTGTATTATTTTCAAGAATTTTCGATATTTCTATATGATTTCTGGTATTTAACATAACACCTTTTGCGCCATCACATAATCCATCTAACCTTGCCTTTAAAGCTGCTTTATAATCCATATTCAGTCTTATATCAAATCCTTTAGAATCAACAATTATGTCAATATTATTTCTCACATCTATCATTGTCGGAATGTAATCAGTGATATCATCAACCTTTTCTATATCTTCAAAATATATATTCGTCGAAGTACTTAAATCCCACCCATAATCTTTGTAGCTTTTTGTAATTGCCTCACTTAAAATAGCAGGCATCGCTACTTCCATAGGAAGAGCGGAAATTATTGCAGATTTTATATAATCAATATGCGCCTGAATATTTGATATTTTCCATTTATTTTTATATTTAATTCTAACAGGATAGAATGGATTAAATCTAAAACTTAAAAGTTTTTCTTCAGTTTTTTCATTACCCAAGGTATAAATTTTAATATTCTTATCTTTACTGAAAAGTGTCCTATATTGATTTTTAGCTGGCTCTATAACTAGAATTTTAATATCTGGATTTTTCTCTATTATTTTACTTAAAATATTTAAACACGTTACTGTCTTACCAGAACCTGTTACTCCACATATAAAAGTGTGATGTTTGAGACTATCAAGGTTAATATAAGTTTCAGAATCTAAAAGCTTTGCTCCATCAAAAATTTTTCCAACTGAGATATCTTTTTCATTATTCTCCTGAATTATTTCTGGTAAATATCTAGCTCTTCTGATAACTTTTATACCTTTGACATCATACCTTGGGAAATTAAATAGTATAGGTATTTCTTTTCCTGTTAAAGGAGTTGATAAACCCTCATAAACTATTCCTAAAGGATGTCCCGAATGCTTAGCTTTAGGATTTCTCAAATAATGTAAAGAAGTAGTAAAATTAATATGACTTAAACTATCCATCTTATTTTTTATTAAATAATTCACTCTTATTGGTTCAATTCGTGAACCAAATCCTGATATTTTTGATTTCAAAACATTAGCAACATTTTTAACTACTTCTGGTTCCTTAGCTAAAATATAAATTCCTGTATCCCACATTCCTCTTTCTTTTCCAATCTCTAATCTTTCAATTAAATCTTTGGCAATTTTATCGGTTCTCTCAGCAGATTTATTAAATAGTTCTCTTGTTATACTTTCTATTTGAGTTCTAGATTCTCCTTTAGTTTCAGTTATCGAACGACCAAATGACTCACTCCAACTTTCATTTTGGCTTTGAAAAGTATTTTTACTTTTTGTAAATCCTCCGAATATCCCTCCCCCAATAGCAGCACCTACCGCAAAACCTATGGGACCTCCTAAAGCAAATCCTATTGCGCCGACCACCGCACCTCCAATGGGTGCAGCATTAAAGCTGTATCCCTTTGATTCTCCCCAAGCTTTTCCGTAAGTATAGCTTTGAGTAGTTGTATAAGTATTATTTGTACTTTGTGTCAGTGTAATCTGTGCTCCTTCTTGAATTGAAAATTTGGATATGTTTGCTGCACCTGTTCTTATATCATTACAACGGATTATCATCTCATCTAATACATATATCGGAATTGGTTCAAATATTCCAATTAAAGTAAACTCTTCACCTTGAGTTGAATTTATAAAATCATCAATCCTTAAACTCAGCTTTTTATCATCTTCAGAAAAAATTCCTGGAACACCAGTTATGCAAGCAATTGTATCTGAGCTTTTAATAATTTTGTCCATAGCTTGATGAGAATAATTATTTTCATCTAATTCAAGTCCATAGTTTGTTTGATGTAGAACTTTCTCAAATATTTTTCTTTGAATGTTCAACTCATTTTCATCTTGATTCCCAGGAGCTGGCAACGTACCTAAACTAAATGTTACTATTTCTTTATCGCTTGATAAAACGAATATAAAACTATTTCTACCGTCTCTAAATAAACTTAATATTTGAGTTATCGCATTCAAACCAGAGTGAATATCATCTTCATTTTTATTAACACTTTTTATTGTAAAAAATTTTGAATATTTATACGGATCAATAACAGCCCAACTCTCTAATGGTTTAAAAATTATTTTGTTTGGATCATTTATATCCAATTCTCTTCTCTGAATTGTAAACTGCAACATTTCATCAACTTTAATCAAATCATAATTATTAATTTTTATTAAATCACTCATAAAAACTCCTTCATCTTATTACTCTTAAAATATCTTTTATTAACTCAGAATCAGTATCATTTAAAGATATTATTTTATCTTTAAGTTCTTTATTGTCATTCAATATTTCCAAGAATTCTATTTTATCCCTATTCCTTCTTTTTTGTTCTTCGTATTGAATGTGCTGTTTTTCAAGTTCAATTTTTGCTAATAATATTGACCACAAATTAAATTCATTAAAATAAGTTTTATTTTGAGTGTATTCTGCCAAATAATGTCTTAAATTTTCCAATAATTTGAGACTATTAATATCTTTCAAGCGATTTATTATATTAGAAATTACCTGATCTTTATTCATATTTATTCACTTTTTCAATAATGCATCTTTATCGACTATTGTAATTTTTATTGTTCTATTGAGGGCTCTTCCTTCTTCGGTATCATTTGGTGCATCAGGATAAAATTCACTAAAACCAGCAGCAGCAATTCTATTGGGAGGAATTCCACCTTTATCAATTAGTAATTTAACAACATTTACAGCTCTCTTTGTACTTAATTCCCAGTTCGAGGGAAATTCATATGTCTCTATCTTTTTATTATCCGTAAACCCTTGAACTAAAATTATTGTAGTATCATTTATAAATCTCGGATGTTTTAATAATGTATTGTTTGCAAGATTAATCAGACTATCTATTCCCTCTTTTCTGATATTAGCTCTTCCCGACTCAAATAACAATTTATCAGATAGATAAAAGGTCTCTTTTAATTGCCCTTCAAATCCTTTTTCTTTTTCTAATTGATTGATAATAATATTGAGAATATATGCTAAAATAAAAATAGCAAATAAAGCTGCTATCATATCAGCAAAGCTAAGAAGATTGTTGTCTTCACTTGTACTAAATATTCTTCTTTTCATTATTTCCCCTAAATTCCACTACTTTTGCTAAATCATTTATTGATTTACTGATAGATTCCAAAAATCGTGAGGTTTCTCTAAGTGCTTCTTTAATATCTTTCAATGATTTCTCAGCTTCTTCAATATACCCGTTTAAATTATCTATATTTTGAGTATTTGAGCTTATAAGCTTACCATAATTTTCTATGTTATCTTGCCATTTTTTAAGGTTTCCTTCAAGTTTTTCTAATGTCTGCGGTAAATTTTGCGATGTGCTTTCTAATTTATTTGAGAGAGTTGCTAAATTTTTAGATAGCTCACTAATTGGTTGTATAGTTGCAATAATTTCTTTTTTATAACCCTCTATTAAATCATTTATTAATTGTTGTGATGGATTAACTAGTTTGTCAGTTATCTCTTTGCTAATTTTTATCTCAATGTTACTTAGTATTCCCTTCTCTTTTTCTATGATTTCTTTGTTGAAATCATTTAAATGTTTTTCAATTAATTCTGGATATTTATTTACGAATGTTACCAAATTTTCAACTTGTGAAATGAAACCATCAATTGATGTTTTAATTTTATTTAATTCGCTATCATATTTAATTGAAATTCCCGCTAATTCACTTTTCAATGCTTCCTTTATTTCATTAACTCTTGATTCAACTCCTTCTCTTAATGACTTTTCATATATATCATATAATTCTCTTAATTTTTCAAGTTGCTTTTCAACTTCATTTTTAGCTTCTTCAATTTGTTTATTAAGTTTATTTGAAATTTTATCATATTTTATTTGTATAGCACCAATCATTTTATTCAATTCATCGGTGATTTTTCTTGGCATTTCATCAACTGTTTGTCTCATTTTATTAACTGTTTCCTTAAAGTCCTTAATTGACTGTCTAAACTTTTCATCTAAGGTACTAACTATATTATCAGAGAGATTTCCAACCGCTTTAGTCAATGGCTCTGAAAGATTTAGTATATCTGTTTTTATACTATTTACTTTTCCTTCATATAATTCAAACTTTTGTTGCCATAAATTCCATCGTTTTTCAGCTTTTTCATTATTTACTAAAGCATTGCTTTTTTCTTCTTCTAAAATTTTCTGCTCTATATTTAGATACTCAGTAATTATTTCTTTATTTTTTCTTGCATAGGTATATGCTAATGCTATGCTTGTTAAAATACCTCCAATGCTAGTATTAAAAGCAATAAATAATCCGGCAAGTGTTTTATTCAGTACAGATAATAGTTCAGATGTATTTGAGGAGTCCAATGAAGTTTTTATTGAGCTAAGAGCAAACACTAATCCAACAAGAGTTCCTAAAAATCCAACTACAATAGAAACTTTGGAAAAACTGTTGAGTGTTTGAATATTATTATTAAGTTCATCAAAGTAATTCTGTAATTTACTTTTTTCATAATTTATATCTTCAATATTCCCTTCCATTATCTTTTTATCTTGAAATTCTTTTACTACATCAAACCCAAAATATTTCTTAAGATTATATCCAGTAGCCAATAAAAATAACAAATAAATAAAACCTGATATTATGTATGATAAATTTTCAATATTGATAAAAGCATTCCACTGCAAATAAAAGAAAATAATGTTTGCTCCAAATGAAAGAACTGATAAAAATAAAACTAAGAAAATTTCAAATTTTTTATTTGCTCTCATAATGTTTACCACTTTTAATTTGTTCTTTAATTTTTTTATTTACTTGATATTGAATATAAACTCTATTAATTGATTTTGAGTAAGATTCCCATAAATAGAAATATTTTTTCACAATTTCATATAATCTTTCAACAAATTCTTCTTTTATCTCATCAAAAACTCTTTTAGCCGAATAATCTTTCTTTAATTTTTTCCGAATTTTATCAATGAAGCTATGAGACAGACTAGAAATATTGTCTTTTTTACTTTTTAGTTTACTATCTAATAATAACTCTGCCGATTTAACAACTAAACTCTCCAAATTATTAAAATCTTCTATTAAATCATCATATAAACCCTCTCTAAGTTCCTTTTTTATTAAATCCCTTAAGTCTTTTTGTATCTTAAAACTAACCTCATCATCGTCCATTTCAATTTCTTCTCTTAAAAATTCTTTGGTTTTTCTTGTTAAATAAATCTGAATATCCTGACATTCTTTTTCTAAATCATATTTTCTTATAGATGTAGATAAACTTGAACCTGTTAATTTTTCTGAAATTTTATTTTTTATTTCATTATTATCGAATTTATCTAATACAGATTCAAAATTTATTGTCTTATAATCCTGACCTAAAATTCTTTTAATAACATCTGGGAAAAATTCCTCTGGAGTGGTTAGAATTTCTTTCCATATATCTAAAGCAAACTCTCCATTATCAATAATTTTAATTTCATCTGAATTTTTCAATTTATCAAGCCCCATTTTTGTTTCACTAAGTGCATCTTGAAAGTTAATGAAATATGCTTTATTAAACTTTCCGTCACCCTCCAAAAAATTTTCTTTAACATAGTCTATTTTTTCATCAAAATCTTTTTCTTTGTAATCTTTAATATTAACGATCAAAATTCGTGGTATATCTTTACAATTATTATTTAGAGATTCAATAAGACTTTTGAGTAGTTCTCGCGACTCAAGTTTCTCTATTTGAACTACAACAATAATTTTTGAGGCTTTTTTTAGATTCTCTAATGTTTTGTTATTCTTTTTCGAATAAGTGTCTGAATCAAAACCAGGCGTATCAACCAAACAAAAGCTCATATTTTCAGGAATATTTGGATTACAAATTTTAATTTTAAGGTATGTTATTTCTTTGAGAATATACCTCTTTTTTTCATCTTTATCTGGCCAAGGTTTTTTTCTTGCTTCGAGATTTTGGGTGTATTTATTATTTTCTTTAATTTTTAATAAAACTTCTCTTAATCTCTCTTTTTCGCATTTTTCTGATTCTGCTCTTTCTTTGTATTCTCTGAGATTTATATCCCATTCGCGAAAAGTACTTTTAACTTCGATTTCTTCATTGTCTGAATTAACCATTTCAATTTCTGTTTCCATATAAGTACATTCACCTGGGTCAACATCTAATATTTTATTACTATTGTCTAAATATCCTTTGTAAGTCGGCTCAAGAATTTTCCTGAGTAGAAGATTTATGAAGGTTGATTTACCAGCCTTCATTATACCAATAACATAAATTAAGTTATTGGCATTAATTCCATCAATTAACCATTTACTTTGCATAATGATTATTAAATATTTATCGTTTCGACTTCATTCTTAATTTTAACTAAGTCTGATATCTTTTTATTTTTTTCAGTTTCGCTTTTATTTTTATTCTCCCACAATTCTTTTAACTCCATATTTCTCTTTGATATTTCAGATTGAATTTCAGTTATAATTTTACCCTTAGCCAATTCTAAAGATTGCTTATACATATTAGGCAGTTTTTCAATTAAATTCTTACACCAATCCTTCATTGGTAAGATAGTTTTATTATATATTGAATTAATATTTTCTTTTAATTCCTCTGCTTTTTTCTCCTCTGCTTTTTTACTTTTATCTATCTCTATTTGATGTATTCTTGTTTTTAATTCTTCTACTTTCTTTTCTAAATTTTCATAATTGCATCTGTAATCTACTAATTCAATTTCTTTATCTCTTTGCTGACGTTTGTAATTTTCAAGCATTTGTTTGGATCTATTGAGTTCTTGTTCATTCTTTTCTCTTTCTTTAAAGTATTCTCGACGTTTTGTGTCATCATAGGTAGTTACTTCAACAGGTTCAAATTTTGTATTAAGGCTTATCACAAACTTTGTCTCTTCTATCAGTATCTTTTCAATATGTTTTTTCTGCTCCAAATCAGGAGGATTATAAGAGGATAATTTTTGTTCTAATAAAGATATAGATTGTTTTATATCTTGTATTTCTCGTTTAATATGTTCGTTATGTTTTTCCTCTATTATCATTTTTTTTTCAGTTTCTGCCAGTTTTTCTTGCAAATAATCAATTTCTCTTTTAAGATCCTCCTTCATCGCATCAAATTCCTTTAAATCATCATCTAGTTTACTAACTAATGTAATTTTTGACTCTAAATTAAGATTCAAATTTTCTTTAAGCTGTATAGCATTATCTTTATTTTTGGGGTTAACAATATCTCTAACATATTCTAATATATCACTTTTAATTTCTTTCTCTAATTTATCTTTCAAAGCATTGAACTCTGTTTTAATTATGCTTAAAGGTTTTTGGTGTTTTTTTTCTTTAAACAGTTCTTCATAACTTAATTTTTCTATATCATTCTCAAACTTGCTTTCTATTTCTCCAATTTTTTCTTCACAAACTTTTTTAATCTCTTCCTTCAACTTTTCTATTCGATAATCTATTTTGGTTTCGTGATCTATAATACGTGTTTTATTTTCTTCTAATTCATTAATGCTTTGATTAAGTTTATTTACTTTACCTTCAAGATTGACATTATTTATCTCTGTTAAATTTGCTATTGATTTGTCTATACGTTTTAATATATCCTCTTTATATTTAATTACATCAATTTTGTTAGCATCATTCGAAGTATCATCTTTTTTTAATTTATCAGTTACAACATTTAACGCATTTAGGAAACCATCCCAATTTGATAATTCCTCTGCAGTTTTATTCTTATTGAGATAATTATTATTCAAATCAGCCATAATTTTTTTAATTTCAGTATCAGTTCCAAATTTCAATACTGTAGATAATGGAATTATTTCCGGTAAATATTCTTTTGAAAAATCTTCTGGAATTTTGTCTTTAAATTCACTTATAATCTCTTCAACATCCTTATCATTTGCTTTATCGGTCATCAAAATATCAGCTTTATTAAAAACAAATATTAGTTTATTTCTGTGGTCCCAAATTTGACGCAAAAAATTGAACTCACTTTCTGTACCAAATTGATTAGCGTCAAATAAGTAAATAAATGCATTACTTCTTCTTATTTCACTGATTGTAATTCGCTCGTGGTTTTCAGTAATTGAACCAACTCCCGGAGTATCTACTATTGTAATTCCCTTGTTAAGAATTTCATTATCTAAAAATACTTTTGCAGTATAAACATCTCTGGCTGGTTCCCAACCCTTATTTCTAATATACTTTAATTCATTTTCATTAAGATATTTTTTTAACTTTAAGAAATTTTTATTCGTTTCTAAAGAATCATCAGCATTAAATCCCGATTGTTTTTCGAGGAATAAACTTAAATCCTCTTTAGTTTGTTGCTTATCTAATTTAATTTCTCTAATTCCCTCTAAATTTATTTTAATAATAGAAGTCTCATTTTGATTTTGTTCTTTTGCAGATTTGAAATAAACAACAGTAGAAGAATTTTCTCCACTTTTTATTGGAAGAAATTCAATACCCATTAGACCTTTTAATAAGCTTGTTTTACCAGCTCCAAAAGTGCCCAATATCACTAATTGGATTTCGTTTTGCTTTAATGCACTTATATCGTTTTCAATATTTCTCATAATATCTGATAAGTCTATTATCTCTTTGTTTTTTCCAAGTAATGTTTTTAACTGTTCAAGTTTTTTTAACTTCTCAATTCTTACATTAAAAATTTCATTGCCCATTTTTAACTCCTTAATTAATTATACAATTTAAATTTTTTCAAAGTAATTTACTCCTAATTTCTTTAATACTTCAAACTGACTAATTATTCTTTCTCTAAACAAATTCCAGTTCTTATCCGAACTTTTTGACCATCCTATCTCTGCAACTGCCAATAATCTGGGGAATAACATAAATTCAATCTCTTGAAAATTTGTGATTGTTTCCGTCCAAAGAGGAGCTTCCACTCCTAATATTTTCTCTTCTGGAACTCCATCTAACTCATTCATTGGGTCCCAATTATAAGCAGTATCAATATCAATATAACCAGCCCATTTAGTCCCTAAATGTGGATATTTGTCATTATTACTATACTTCATATCTAAATATAATTTCTTAGCAGGCGACATTATTATTTTATGCCCTTTGTTTGCTCCATCAATAGCATATTCTTTATGAAACCAATATTGTATTATTGAACTTTGAGATAAATTACATTTAGCTATCTCTGCCCATCCAATTAAAATTTTACCATTTTGATTTAATATTCTTTCAACTCTTTCAATAAAATATTTATAGTCTTCATCTCTTGTTGCTTTAGCTTCATCGCCACCAATATGAATATATGAAAAAGGCGTTATTTCTGAAACTTCTTTCATAACATCATCAATAAATTTATATGTAATCTCTTTTCTTACAGCTAAACTACTGAAGCCAAATTCTATGCCTGAATAATATGCAGGAGCTATTCCGTTTTCGTCTAATTCAGAATATGAAGCTAAAGCAGCATTTGTATGCCCGGGCATATCTATTTCTGGAATAACCACAATATATCTTTTTTTTGCATAGTTTATAATCTCTTTGTAATCCTCTTTGGAATAATATCCTCCTTTGTCACCGCCTACTTGAGAAGCTGAACCAACCATTGTTAATCTTGACCAAGAATCTATTTCTATTCTCCAACCTTGGTCATCGGTTAAGTGTAAATGGAATCTATTAAACTTATAAAGAGCTATCCTATCAATTAATCTTTTAACATCCTCAACCCCAAAGAAATGTCGAGCAACATCAAGCATAACTCCTCGCCACTCGTATCTTGGAAAGTCCTTTATTTCAACTGCTTGAAGTTTAATTGGAATATTCTGGTTTATAGGCTTTTCTGTTTTTATTATTAAAATTTGAATTAATGTTTGAACTCCTCTAAAAAGACCTTCTTCAGTATTTGCTTTTAATTCAACCTTATCCTCTGAAATAGTAAGCTCATAATATTCCTTATTCGAATTGCCTAAACCTTTATGAAGCTCTAAATAAATATTATTTTTTGAGTTATCTTCATTTGAAATTACTTTCAATTCAAATTCTAAAATCGTTTTAATCCAATTACTTAAATATTCAGCAATATCACTAATTTCAGGAGACTTTAAGATTATTTTACAAGAATGTGATAAGCTAAAGAATCCTTTTTTTCTAATTATCTTGTTCGGAATAGGAACAATATATTTATAAACATATAAAGTTGTCCATCTTTCATAATTATTCAAAATATCATCTAATATTGAACCCTCTCTTATAAAGTTTTCAGTGCATCTCAATGTTTCTGGAGCTTCAGGTCCCCATAATGCTATGCATCCATCAAGTTTGTAGTTGTTTGCTTTAACTCCATATTGTGAACCATAAAAGTCATTGAATTCAATCGTTCCATACTTAGACTTATCTATTCCTTCTTGATAAATATCGCTTATTCTTGCACTAATATCATTTACTGCCGGGCCTCCGATAGATATGACAAATCTATTTGATAAATTTTCGGATAAACAGTCAACATAGTTTTTAATTTGATAGCTTATCTTTCTAATACTGAGTTCTCTGGTAATTAACTCGATTGACTCTTGGTCTGATCTATTTCTACCCTGTATTATTATAAATTCCATATCTGACCCTTTTAACTATTCAAACCACTCAGCCAACTTTTCTTTTGCTCTAATTCTATGTTCCTCTTTTATACAAAAAGCCACTTCTATCATTGCCGCAGTTAATACAGATAAGTCATCTACAAATATTGGGTCGGGCATTAAATCCCACGTTAAAATAAAATACGTTAATGCTCCTACTATTACTGCCTTTGCCCAAGCTGGTGTGTCTTCATCTTGCAAGCAATAATACAGCACTAAAACTTTTTCTATTAACTCTTTACCTGCCTTAATAGCAAATTTTTTGATTTTTCCCCAGATATCAATGTATGGATATGGAAGAATTGTTGGTGCTGGCATAAATTACCTCCCAGATTATTTATTTTGAAAGTTTTAGTTATCTAATAATGCCTAAAAATTTCAATATTTCGGAAATACAGGAAATTTTATGTAATTAAATTCTTAGCATCTCTGCGTCTTGGCGAGAAAATCAAAACTTTAAGAACATTAAAAATTTATATTATTCTCTTAAATCAGCCTCTATTATTTTCTCATTTAACCTTCAACACTCATCACTTAACATTAACAACTGTTCTACTTGCTGTCTTTCTCTTCGCCTAATAGAGATTTCAAAGTTTCCAATACTTTATCAGAAAATCCAGCTTTAGATAAAAACATTAAATTTGTGATACCTCCAACGAACATCGAAGCACCTAAAATGCCCAAAGAACTTCCCAATATGCCTTTTAATGAATTGAGAAAAGATGGATTGTTTACTATTTCTTTAACCTTCTTTAATTTTTCTAAATACAGTCCGGTAGGAGAAGCTTCACCATTTTCCCATCTACTTATAGTTTTCACAGAGACATTCAGCAGGGAGGCAAACTGTTCCTGTGATATTTTGAGGATTTCGGTTCTAATCTTTCTAATTTCTTCAGGTGTAAGCATTACATAAATAAGACAATTGTCTATACAAATATAATGTCTTTTTTATGAATTGCAAATTAATACATAAAAAATTTTTAGAGGTTAAGACACATCTATTCAAAAAAGGTAAAAGAACAGATAGTTTTTAATAAATGTGAGATATAAAAAACAAAAACACCAAAAACAAAAAAATAACTAACAAAGAAACATAAAACTATTCTGTTTTTTTGATTCTTTTAGTCAGTCGAAATGAACTAAGAAAAATAAGATAGCCCAGAAAGTGTTGATTTGGTTAGGCAAAGTTTAATAGAAGAATAAACATAGTAGTGATAAAAAAGAAATTGACAGTTAAGTTAAATTTTCTATCCGTATAGTGAAACAAGTGGTTCAACTTCAATTGACGGGGCTTACAATTATTGCTATTATCAACTATAGTTTGCCCCTTCTAATTCGCCTGACATATAGTGAATGTTTAGAATAAAATTAACAATTAAAAATGAAGAATTAAAAAATATATTGTTTGATATCAGTATCAACTGTGAATGAGAAAGGACTTATATCATCAGACAAATCGAAAAATTTTCACTTCGTTTCGCAAAAACTCTCCTACCTCCTACCTCCCACCAACAACTTCCTAAAATTTCCACAGGATGCTTCGCACAATTACACTAACTGCCTCACCCTTGCCGAAGGCAAAGCAGATGGTTCGATTATCCCGACAAGTCGGGACTGCTTCACTTCGGTTCGCAGAAATTGTCCTACCTACTACCTCCTACCTACAACCCCCTAACATTCAATTCCACTATGGTTCGATTAAAATGGCAAAGAACTTATAAGCTCGTACGACCTCGAGTTTGTCTCAATTCCACTATGGTTCGATTAAAATTTATAATTGACAGGGAGGCGTGGCTTGATTGGTTTCGTCTCAATTCCACTATGGTTCGATTAAAATACTTGGTGAAATTAAAATCATCAACCTACCAGAGCAGTCTCAATTCCACTATGGTTCGATTATCCCGACAAGTCGGGACTGCTTCACTTCGTTTCGCAGAAATTGTCCTACCTACTACTTCCTACCTACAACCCCCTAACATTCAATTCCACTATGGTTCGATTAAAATTCACTTACGAATGCTTCAAACATTAAATCATCTTCAGTCTCAATTCCACTATGGTTCGATTAAAATGTTAAAATCGAAATCCAAAAATCAAAAGTAAAAGATTGTCTCAATTCCACTATGGTTCGATTAAAATCCTCAAGAGAGGTTGGCGTATTCGCCTTACCTCTTTGTCTCAATTCCACTATGGTTCGATTAAAATGATTATATCCGAATTTTATCCATTTAGATACAAGAAGTCTCAATTCCACTATGGTTCGATTAAAATAGCCCAGTAGACAAGTAATCTTAGCTGTTACTAAAGTCTCAATTCCACTATGGTTCGATTAAAATCATCGTTTTACTCCGAGAAATATCAGCAGATAGTTGCGTCTCAATTCCACTATGGTTCGATTAAAATCTTCGAAATTGGCTCAAAAAGAGCCAAAGAGAATACGTCTCAATTCCACTATGGTTCGATTAAAATACAAGAGATAAGCGAAAAGACACTACCCAAGATTGAGTCTCAATTCCACTATGGTTCGATTAAAATATGGGAAGTTATTAAGCCATTACACCCTCGAATTTGTCTCAATTCCACTATGGTTCGATTAAAATAGTGAAAAGACGCTACCTAAGGTTAAGAACCTTGGGTCTCAATTCCACTATGGTTCGATTAAAATTGTTAGAGCGTAATGGTTGGTATTTTCTTGCCATTTAGTCTCAATTCCACTATGGTTCGATTAAAATAGAATACCACCGTATTACTATTGTTACTAGTAATGGGTCTCAATTCCACTATGGTTCGATTAAAATGATTACAGCTGAAGGAGCAGACAAATAGTCTGCCTGTCTCAATTCCACTATGGTTCGATTAAAATAAAAAGAGCCAAAACGAGTATTCAACTTTGTTCATCGTCTCAATTCCACTATGGTTCGATTAAAATTCTCCAACCCCTTTTGAGATTTATCAATTTCATTTATGTCTCAATTCCACTATGGTTCGATTAAAATTTGGGAATGAGTATGTCTTAAAGGCATACTCGCCAACGTCTCAATTCCACTATGGTTCGATTAAAATTTTATCAAAGAAGATTTATTAAAGGAGCTCAAAAGAG
>JAWABG010000021.1:0-1840 GCA_038884715.1 Candidatus Woesearchaeota archaeon
TTCCAACAGGAATTAGCCATATAAAGAACATAGATAAAAAATTAGAAACAATTGAAAAATTCACAATTAGTATAAATATAACACAAAATGAACCAACAATTATAATAAAAAAACCTTTGATAACTTTAGATTTAAATAAGAACAATAAAACTACTGAAACAGTTCTCATAAATAAAGACAAAATAATCTATAACAAATACCTTTTATTTGGCGTAAAAGAAATAAACTTAAACTATTACTCAAATTTTATTGAAAATAAATCAAATATTAAGAAACTTCTTTTAACTATTTTTATATTTTTAATACCATCAATAACGTTCTATTTATTTATATATTTTGCAACAAAATATACTATTATAATTATAGTTTCATCCATTCTTGCGTGGATTATAACGAGATTTACTAAACAAGAAATAAAATTCAAAAACATTATCAAAACCGCAATATATTCAACAACAATAATGATAATATTTGATATTATATTTTTACCACTTTATTTCTTTTTTATTTTACCAATAATTATTTATTTAATTTTCTTTATAATGGGAATATGGTTTGTAAGTGAAAAGGATTTTAAAATGAAACACAAAGAATCAAAAATTGATGATAATTAAATTAAGATTTATGTATTTATCATTTACTGTTTTTTTAATATAGTTTTTAAGTTTTCACTATAAAATGAAAATAAAGACAAAATATAAATACTTCTATGCTTATTTTAATAAATAAATGTGTTTTTTGTAATAAATAATAATTTTTATAATGTATAAGTACATTTATTTTTATAATTTTATGTGTTTTTTTAATATATTATGTTTTTTTTAATATATTTAAAATATATAAATGTGTGTTATAAAATAAAGTATTATGTAATAAAGTAACTTTGATAATTTTATTTTTATTTAATATTTGATAAATATTTTATAATTTAATATTTTATAATATATAATCAGATTAAACAGGTGGTAATATGCTTGAAGAACTAAAAAATTCCACAGAAAGATCGAAAAAAATTGAACAATTAGCACAGACACTTAAAGCTGCAGGTTTTGCTAGAACAGATTTGCAAGCAAGGACGATGGCAGAAGAAATGGTGGGAGTTGAAGCAAGTGTACAAGAAAATTTTGAAAATCAGGTTTACAATAAAACCCCTTCATTAGTTATTCCAAAAGCTATGACAAAAAAGTCTGTAGAATTTGAAGATATAGAGGAAAAAAGAATGAAACTTGAAAAAGAAATCCTTGAATTAGAGGAAAAAAAGAAAATTATACAGCAAAATATTCGAGACTTAAGAGAAAAGGCATTAAATAGGGAGAGAATTATAATTCAAAATGAATATGACACTCCAACTACAAGAATTAAGGGACAGCAAGAACAAGAATATTCAGAGATAAAAAATATTGAGAATTCTATCGATAAACCACTGCAAAGAAATAAAGAACAAATAGAGATAACCCTATCTGATTTAATGAATACAGAGCTTGAAGAACTAACTCCGATAACCTATTTAGTCTCACGAGAGAAAATAAATGATCTTAAAAATAAAGATCTTGAAAGTAAAAAAGAAACTGAAAGTAATGAAAAAATTGATAAGAAAAACCAGAGTGAAGATCATTTAGAGGAAATAAACAACCAAGAAGAAAATAATCGTAAAGAAGATAATCCGAAAATAAACAAAAACACAGAAATTTCAGAACAGAATAAAGAAATAAAAAATGATGAAATAATTGAACCTACTAAAAACAATACAAACAACGACCATGAAAAGTTAGAAACAAAAGAAGAAAAATCAGAAGATGAACTTAAGCCAATTGATGTCAGTGAAGAAAGTAAAGTTGAT
>JAWABG010000021.1:1850-16106 GCA_038884715.1 Candidatus Woesearchaeota archaeon
GATCTAAGTTCGATTTTTAATTTTGGAAAGAGATAAATGTTGTGCTGATTACTTATTTTCTGTATCTCACATTTTATATGATTAGGCATTAATATAATTTTAATAAAAATTTTATTTTATATTATTCATATATTTTTGTTTATATTTTACATTATATATCATAAATATACATAGTTATAATTATATAAATATTATATTATGTAAATATTATTATATATATAATTATATATAAATAAATATTATAAATAAATAAATAAAAATATTAAATTTGAGATGTAATTAATGTAATTATAATTATAATATATTATTTTTATTATTATATTTTTTATCATTAAGATTATTTGTCAATTTTTATTGTTAAACAAGTAATTCTTAATTTTTCAAAAATTATCAAAAACTTTAAATACTACTTCTACATTACGAGGTATTATCATCACTAAAAGATAGATAAAGGAATGGTTTAATCCTTTTAATCGTTGGAGGGGTAATATGAATAAAAAAATATTAAGTCTGTTTGTGCTCATATTGTTTGTACTTATGACTATAGCAATATTTTCACTAAATGTTCTAGCAGATATATCTGTACCAAACACCACAATTACAGGTACACCAAGCCAAACAACAACTAATATAATCACAATCACTAATAATGGAAATGTTACAATAAATAGTGTAACTATTGAGGCATCCGCTTTATATAAACTACCTGATATAATAACAGGCATTACTATTGCGCCTCACAATATTAATAATTTTACTTCAGGGAATAATGAAAATTTACAGTACACAGTAGTTATTCCTAGTAATCAAACATTGGGAACTTATACAGGCACAATCAGTGTAAGAAATGATGATAATGGTTCTTTATACACAGGATATGTTACCTTAACAGTTCAACCAAATAGTGGAGTATCATCTTTATCTATTCCTACAGAATTAGTTTTTGGAGGACCAAGCCAAGAACGAGGAGTTATTATAACAAAAACATTCACAATCACTAACAACGGAGGTACAACTATAAATAACTTGATTTTAACAACTAATGCTAATTCAAAATATGAAACAGTAATAACACCTTCAAATGTTGCTATTTTAAATCCTGGACAAGTTGCAACTATCACAATAACAATTAAGGTACCACTTGACCAGGATTCAGGATTGAAGACCATAGGGTCAATATTGTTAACAGCCACAGGGCCAGACAGGTTAATTAGTCAAAGCATACCTTTAAAGTTAGAAACAGAGTCTAATCTTGAAATTAGAAAAGTGAGAGTAACAATAAACGATGAGGATTCTTCATCAATTGATGATGGTGATGATTTCAATGTAAAACCAGGGGATAAAGTAACACTTGAAATTGAAGTAAGAAATACTTTATCTAACCAAAATATAAAAAATGTTGATATTGATGTTATTAATGACGACTTAGATGTGGATGAAACAGAAAGTATAAAAAAAATAAATGATGGAGAAAAAAAGACTGTAGAAGTTGCATTCACAATTGAAAGGGATATTGATGAAGACGATTATGAAATTGAAATTAATGCTCAAGGAACTGATGAAGAAGGTGCAACACACCAAGATTTCTGGGTTATTATTGCAAATGTTGAAAGAAAAAAGCACGATCTACAAATAAAAGATATAAGTATTAATCCGTCAACAATAAGATGTGAAAAAACAGCAAGACTATCATTAACAATAGACAATATTGGATCAAGCAACGAAAAGGATGTAATGATTGAAATTAAAAGTGAGGATCTGAATAATTATTTTCAGAGAGTTCGAGATCTTAGTGTTGATGAAGATGATTCAATAACAAGAACATTCACAATAAACATTCCCGAGACACGTTCAAATAATGTAGAAACAGCATGGTTCACAGTAATAGTTTATGGAAATGGAAATAAACTCGATGAAGAACTTGTTCCAATTAATATTGGTGAATGTAAACCCACAACACCAACAACTCCATCTACACCAACAACCCCGACTATTCCAACAGAGACACCAACGATCCCGACAACTAATTTCCCGCCAACGGGTGAAGTTATTTATGGAAAACCAAAGACAAACTTTACTGATTCATGGGCATATATTTTATTGCTTGGACTAGCCGCAGTGCTAATTATCGTAATTATTGTGGTTCTTTTAATTAAAGCTATGAAGTAAAAAAAATTATTTTTTCTTTCTTTTATTTTTTTTAGTATAAATTGTTTTATTTCATCTACATAACAAAAATAATATAATATTTTAATATTATATAATATTTCTCCCAAGACAATATGTTATTGTTTCTAATATTAAGGTAATTTACATAATCTAAGTTAATTTAACATTTAATTTATTAATACTTTAATAGTAATCATCATATACAACACATATTATCTAAAGATTTATAAATACAAAGATAGATAAATACATTATATGAAAAAGAGGTTTATTATTTTATTATTTATTTTATTATTCATAATCTTGACTTTTAATTCTTGCTTTATATTAGCCGCTGTTATTCATGAGGCATATCATCATTCAGGTGACACATTTAAAATTGGTGAAAATATTTATACAGTTAAAAGTAATTATCCGTTCTTTAATGTTGTAAGACTTGATGTTAACGGAGAAATGTTTATTATACAACAAAACGATTCTTATAGAACTACATTTTATCAATACGAATTCTATATAACAAATCTAAGCTGGGAAGACCCGTATCTAACAATTGATGAATATGGAAGAATGCAACCAGGACTTTTTATAAAAATTACCTATCTTGAACCAGTATTATCTATAACAAGAATTGCTGAAAAATCAAATCTTGGTTTAAATGAGATTACTCCAATTACAGTTAAGATAAAAAACACCGGTTCTGAAATAGCACAAGCAGTTATTTTTAGTGAAACAATTCCAGAAAATGTTTCATTATCTGGCACTAATGAAGTAGTAAATAAAATTAATGATAAAATATACTGGAATGGTGTTCTTTATCCAGGCAAAGAGAAATCATTTAGTTATTCTGTTAAACAAACAAAGTATGGTTCATCTGTATTAAAAGCTAATGTTTCTTATTACTATGAAGGTTTACAAAAAGTTCAGCCAGCACCCGATATTACTTTAACAGTACCAATACCATATGAATTCACAACTAACATCATATCACCAATAAAGATTAATGATATAAGCACATTTACGTCAAAATTAAAAAATAAAGAACAAGGGAAAACTATGAAATTTATGGTCGAATATAAAGTATCACCTGAAGTCAAGGTTTTGACAACATCTAATTCACTGAAGCAAATCAGTCCTAATACTTATCAGGATTCTGGTTATCTTGAACCAGAAAATGAAAATAATTATGAAATAAGATTCACCAGTTCTGAAAGCGGGGATTATCAAATAAAATCAGAAGGATACTGTGAAGTTAATAACATAAATTTTACATTAAATAATTCAAAAATTTTATTTGTTATAAATCCGACGATAAATAGTGCATTATTTTTAAATAGGCAGAACATTCGATCAGGTGAAACATTTATTGTAAGAGCAGAGCTTAAGAATAATGACCCTAAAAGATCTTTTGTTGATTTGAAATTCACACTTTCCTCAGATTTTTTTAGTGAGAATATTGTCCTAGACAGTCTTAATCCGGGAAGAGAATATATTATTGAAAAAGAGTTTACAACACCAGAATTAGAAGAACTACACACACATACAATTATTCTTAATGGCTCTTACAAGACAGAAGGTGGTGAAACATTAAAAAGTGAAACTAAAAAAATGCTTACTACCAGCCCCGCAAATCAAACAGTAACATTAACACAGGACATCGACCATAAAATATTACGGCCTAATGAAAATTATACAGTTGAGGTTAAAGTAAGAAATGAAAAAGATGATCCTATAATAAGTATTAATACATATGACGAATTCCCAAGTAATATTATTTTGCTTCATGGAGATACTAAAAAATTCATTCCAGGACTGGTTGGAAAACAAGAAAAAACTATGTATACGTATAAAGCAATAATCCCCGGCGATTTTGAGTTGAATAATTTCACTATAACAACCCGTCTTAATTATACAAAAGCGGGCATAGTATATTCAAAAAATATTCAAACTACAATACGAGTAGAGAACCTAACATTGAATATTCCTAAAAATACCAGTCAAAATCAATCACAAATAAACCAGACTACAATAATAAATAATGAAGAAAATAGTAAGTCAACTGGATTTTTTATTAATCTAGTGAATGATATAAAAAGCTTCTTCAAAAGCATTCTTGGCATATGAATAGATTCCAATAAATATTAAGTAAAGATATAATTAATCCAATTAAATATTCTTATAATTCATATATTTCATCCAACACCAAACAAATAATTTTATATATTCTGTTTTTATTCTTAACTTCATGGGAGAAGATTTGAATATAACATATGAAAGTTTATTTGATATTCTTAGACGTGAAAAGAACAGGGAAGAACTGCAAGAGTTAGATAAAGATTTTGTAAAAAATCTTATAGAGTATATAAGAAGCAAAGAATCATTAATAAAGCAATCGCAAATTTATTCAAATGATCAAGAAAAAGTTAGAATCCAATTGAAAAATATTAAAAAGATTATACGAGAGTTATTTGAAAGAAGGCAAAGAAAGATCATTAATATGGCTATTTATAAAGTTAGAACACTCAATTCTCTAATTGAAACCAAATCACTGCTTAATGAAGAGAAATCGTTCTATGACGAAATAATCAAAATTCTAACCTTATTTAATGATAACATAGTTAATCAGATAATCATCGCTGAATCCCCGAAAGAAATTAAAAAACGAAGCGAGGATAGAAGTGAGGATAAAGATCATAAGATCGAAGAGAAGGTAAATGATCGGAATATTACATTAAGATTTATTAATGCTGTCCCAAAATTTCTTGGCAAGGAAAATGAGATTTTCGGCCCTTTTGAAGAAGAGGATATCGCCAGTGTTCCTTTATATATAGCAGATATCCTAATAAGTAAAGGAAGGGCAGAGATTCTTGAGTTTAAAAACAGTTAACTTTAAATATGGTTTGTTTTTTCTTTTTTATTATGAAAATTCCAAAAACAGTAAAAAGACATTGTCCTTATTGTAATAAGCATACAGAGCACAGGATTATTGAGAGCAAAAAAAGAACTCCTGGGAGTGCTCATCCCCTGAGTAGGGGTAGCAGAACAAGACAAAAACTTAGACATAGAGGTATTGATATTGGAATGGGTAATAAGGGAAGATTTTCTAGACCTCCTGTTAAAAATTGGAAATCCACAGGTAAAAAACTTACTAAAAAAACAGATTTAAGATATGAATGTAAAGAATGTAAGAAGCAACATATGCAAAAAAAAGGAAAAAGAACTAAGAAACTACAAATTGTTTGATTAGTTTGATTACAAAAATTCTAAGTTCTTCTTTAATAAAAATTTATCTGTAGTAAAGAGTCAATACTTCTCTTCTGTGTAAACATTTATAAATAATGTGCTTTTTCTTTTCTAATTAATACATCATTATTAATAAAAACATTAATAAAAAAAATTAAATATTTGGAGGGTTATTTATGATAGATGTAAAGGAACCAACATCAAAATTTATAAAAATTAGATGTCCAAAATGTAAAAACGAACAGATCAGCTTTGGTAAATCAGCTTCAATTGTTAACTGTTTAGTCTGTGGCAAACTCTTAACTGAACCTACTGGAGGAAAGAGTAGGATTAAAGCAAGGGTTTTGGAGGTACTTGAATAATGCTTCTAAAACGTGAGGGTTTTCCAGAGGAAGGTGAACTTGTTCAGTGTCTTATAACAAAAATACAATATAATTCTGTTTTTGCTACACTCACTGAGTATGAAAAAACAGGTATGATACATATTAGTGAAATTAGTCCAGGCAGGATAAGGAATATTCGAGATTTTGTTGTTGAGGGTAAGATTGTTATCTGCATGGTTCTGAAAGTCAATAAAGAAAGAGGCTATATTGACCTTTCATTACGAAGAGTAAATGAGAGTGAAAAAAGAAAAAAATCTGATGAGATTAAGCAGGAACAAAAAGCTGAAAAATTAATTGAGACAGTTGCAGAATTGCTAAAAAAACCTGTTCAGGATATATATAGAGAAATTTCTGTTCCTATTACCAAAAAATATAGATATATACATTATGCTTTTGAGGAGGTTATAACAAATAACCTTAATCTTGAATCACTCGGGATTAAAAAAGAAATTACTGATCCTTTGACAAAAATAATCAAAGATAAAATTAGAATTAAAGAAATTTATATTAAGGGTGAGATTAAAATTTCAATCTATGAACAAAACGGATTGAATATAATCAAGAAAGCACTTATGAATGCAGAGAAGAACAAGAATATTATCCGTTATTTAGGAGGGGGAAAATACAGTATAACATTTACTGCATCTGATTATAAGATCGCTGAAAAAGAAATGAAGGAAACTATTGAAAACTTAAAAAGAATCATAGAAGGAGCTAAAGGAGAATTTGAATTTAAAAGATTAGATAAAAAATAATAAATTTTTTGATTGCCCAAAAATGCTTCATATTTTGAAATGCCCAAATTGTCAAAGTTATGGCTTAAGCAAGGATTGTTCTTGCGGTTCAAAAAGAATAAACCCAAAACCACTAAAATACAGTCCTGAGGACAAATACGGAGAAATTAGAAGAAAAATATTTTATCAAAATGAATTGGAAAATAACAAATAACAAAAACTTTAAGATAAGAAATCCTATTCTAATCGAAGGATTGCCTGGTATTGGTAATGTTGGAAAAATTGTAATGGATATTCTGATCGAAAAAAATAAGGCAGAGAAGTTTTTGAGTTTTTTTTCTTATGGTTTGCCTAATTCAGTCTTCGTAAATGAGGACAATTTAATTGAGTTACCAAAAATAGAACTTTATTATAAAAAAATAAACAATGCCGATTTCTTATTTCTTACAGGAGATGTTCAACCAGTTGCAGAACAAGATTCTTACGAATTTTGTGATATTATTATTGATTTATTAAAAAAATATCAATGTGAATACATTATAACTCTGGGAGGAATTGGTTTAAACTCAATACCGGAGAAACCAGTGGTCTATATTACTGGAAATAATAAAGAATTTGTTGGAGAATTCTTGAAAGGATTAAATGTCAATCCAAAAATATATGGAGTTGTTGGCCCAATAATGGGTGTCTCGGGAGTACTTCTTGGAATGGCAGGTCAAAGAAAAATAAAAGCAGTTTCTTTGCTTGCAGAAACATTCGGTCATCCTGTTTATTTAGGTTTGAAAGGGGCAAAAGAAATTTTAATAAATATAGATAAAAAATTTAATTTTAGATTGGACTTAAAAGAACTTGAAAAAGAAATAAAAAATATTGATGATCAGTTTAAAGGAATTGAACCAAAAAAACTTAGCAAATTTAAGCCAAAATTACAATCAGAAGTAACATATATTGGTTAAGAACATAAAATAACACATTATTAAGAACATAATATTAATACTTAGCACACTGATTTTATATACTATGTTACTATATTATTATATCGTTTTTGCTCTTATTCAGTCTTTACTATTATTCTTAGTTAAGAGTATTCATACTAATTAATATATTAATTAATTTAAAATTATATTTATTGTTTTAATTTAAAAATATATTTATTGTTTTCAAAACTCAGAGTCATATAGAAAATATATGGAAAATAAGAGAGGAGTTTCTTATCATTATATAATAGTTACATTAATTTTATATAGTTTAACAAATAATTAAATTATAAAATTATATTCATAAATATTGATAAAAATAGGTATCAAAATTAAATTAAAGTTATGAAACTTATAAAAGGTGGGTTTTTGATAAGAAAAAAATCGCAAATAAGCATGGAATATATGACTATTGCTGGTTTCGCATTTCTTATGAGTTTTCCATTAATAATTATTTTTTATAATCATGTCAATGATTTTAATACAGATGTTAGTTATACTCAAATGGACAGAATTGGTGTTGAGATTATCAATGCAGCTGATACTGTTTATTATATGGGTGCTCCATCTCAATTAAGTCTTAGATTATATTTTCCTCAAAATGTGCAGAGCATAACATTTCGAGATAATTATATGTATATTAATTTATCAATAAAAGGACAAAATAGAGAATTGAATAGTTGGAAGTATAAATCAGTGGGGAATTTAACAGGAAGTTTACACAAATATCCCGGAATACACAACATAATTGTGAAAGCAAACCAAAACAATATTTCTATAACAGATAAATAAAAAAATGAGGAAAGCACAATTTGTGATTGAATACCTTAGTTTAATTGGAATGGGAATAGTTATTATTGGTGTTGTGCTAGTATCCGGTAGCTCTTTTTTAAAGGATAAACAAGAAGAGGAAACGTATTATTTAATTAATGATTATGGTTACTCCTTACAAACGGAAATTATGTTAGCATTAAACTCAGAACCGGGATATTCAAGAAACATAACAGTTCCCTCCACCATAGGGAATAGAAGAAAAATTCAATTTACAATAAACAACACAGATCAATTTTTAATTTTTAATTATTCAAACGATAAATTTATTCAATTTTTAATTCCAAATATGAGTGGAAATAAAATTAAAAAGGGCAATAATGTAATCAGAAATATTAATGGGGTGCTTTATATTGAAAACTAAGGCTCAAACATGGACAACTGATTTTATCATAGGATTACTATTATTTTCTTTTGCATTGGTTTTTAGTTTTAAATTTGTTAGCAACAACCTGGTATCATCAGACTTTGATGAAATTTATCAGGATGGCAAATTTATTTCAGATAATTTAATGAGTGAAGGTGTCCCAAATAATTGGTCTAATGATAAAGTATTTAGAATAGGATTGTTATCAAATAATAAATTGAATACAACCAAGGTTTTAAATATGACTAAATTAGATTATGGAAATGTTAAAACTCTTCTGAATACTAGATATGATTTTTATATTTATTTTGCTGACAAGTATAATAATGTTCTTAATATTTCAGGTTTTTGCGGTTTTGGTTCATCTAAGGTAAAAATTGATTATGAAAAAAATATCGCGTATTATTCAGGTAATAGTAATGATGAAATCCTCAAAAATATATTGGAAAATGAGTATGATGCTCAAGTATTTGCCCAAAATTTTCTTCAAAATCTTTTAAGCAGTATTGATCAATATTATTTGATTGTTATGGAAAACCCCAATCTTGATTTAAATACACCCAGTTACTCTACTTCTCAAATTAAAGATATCATTGAGAATTGGATATCAGAAGGTAGATTGCTTTATTTATCTCAGGATCTTGACATAGGAGAAGAAAAGTTTTTAGGAGTTAATTTTTCTAACTCAATTTCCCCGGACAACACATTTACAGTTGTTAACACAGAACCAACACTTAATTTAAGTATCGACCAGATTATTGATACTGTAAATGACAAAGGAATTATTCCTATTGATACCAACCTATATTTTATTCAAGTAGCTAAAGATTCTGTTGATAACACAGGTATTGGAGTTTGGAACTACGGTTTAGGAAAGATTTATTATTTTAGTGATTTTGTGTATCAAAATCCTGGTGGTAATTTTAGCAATGAAATTAATACGTCAATAGCAAACTATGCAGAAAAGACTTGTGGAAAAATTAATATTCAAGAAGTAAAAGCAAAAGATCTTGTTAAGATTGAAAGATTCGTAGTTTATAAACAAAAAATAGTAAGAATGATTATTTATTTATGGAGTAAATAATAAAAATAATAAATATGGGTTTATATAAGATAAATCATAAATCCTATATAAAATAATAATAAGATAATAAAATTAAAAGTATAAATAAAAATGAGTATTTTAAAAATAAAAAGAGCATATGCATTTACTCTTGATGCTTTCATTGCTGCTGGAATAATTATCACGGGTTTATTATTAATTTCTTCATTAGTAAGTTATCATGATAAAACAGAACAACTTGATTATTTATCAAAAGATCTATTACAGAGTCTTTCGGAAATAAAAATTTATGAAATACAAACAACAATACCGTTTGTTCAGAAAAAAATTGCAGATGGAAATATTACTAATACAAATAATTCAGTATTAGTGCAAATAGGTGAATTCTGGGCAACAAATCATAAAGCCATGGCAACAGAACTTGCGAGTTTAATAATAGATAATATAATACCGGAAGGTTATGGAGTTAACTTGACTATTGGAGAGGACACTATTTATGAGAGATCAAAGAAAGAAAAAAATAGCTTGATATCATCAAGAAGAATGATCTCAGGAATAGAAGAGGGAAAACCATTAACAGGAAGTACATCTAGCGGTTATTTGAAAAGAGTAAGAGATAAACCAAACTCTGAATATATTTATTTTGGTGGATTTGTAGGTCAAGGCAACATCACACGTTTTATAACTCTACATAATATTACAGTGATAAACATGCAAATGGAATTAGATGCAGCCGGACCATTTATGTTAAAAATAAACGGAATTCAATGTAATACAAATGGAGGATCACCAATTTTTACGCCCATTACTGCAAATATGACGCCTGATATATGGAACATAAGCCATTGCAAATCATTTATTTATCCAGGACGAAATAATTTTGTATTGATTTTTGAAGATATAAATACTGCATATATTGCAGGAGGATATATAAAAATTGATTACCTTATTAATCAATTTCAAGAAACACCTTTTGAAACTACTGCTAGAACATATTTACCGGGAATCAGTGGAATAGTAAATCTTTTTGATTCATTCTATGTTCCTGGTAGTTTAAATAATTTAAGTATATATTTACATTATAACGTAAACACATCAAAATTTAATAATACATTTTATCTTACTATAGGAAACGAAACCCTTTTCTATGATAATACAACCACAAATGAAACAACAATTATTTTAACAGATGCCAATTTCAGTAGACTTAATTACTCACTATTTAATGCATCAACTATTCCAATAAGAATAGGTTTTGAAAACATATCAGTTCAACAATTAATACGTGGTGGTGAAGGTTTTGGTGATATTGTAGTCACAACAGATGTGAGTGGTAGTATGGCTTGGCGATTTGACACTAATTCGGTTCCAGGTACATCAAGATCCTGTTCAGATCCAAATCTTTATGACGGTAGCACAAGGAGAATGAATATTTCTATATGTGTGAATAAAATATTTGTAAATCAAGTTCTATCAAACACTACACTTAACAGAATAGGATTAGTATCATATTCGAGCTCAACACAAAGCACTGAAAATTTAACTAATAAGTTGCAAATATTGGAGTCCAGAATAAATTCTTATCAACCATCAGGAGCAACATGTACTTCGTGTGGTATAGCTAGCGCGTGGAATCTTTTAAAGGATCCTCCACCTGCCAAATTACATAAAGATAAATGGAAGTTTTCACAAGATTATCAATTTTCAGACCCACCTAACAATTGGATGAATTTAACATTTAACGATGAATCGTGGTCAGAAGGGGATGCACCTTTTGGATATAATAATCCTGTTATAACAATTATCTTAAATTATAATAACTCATTATATAATAGTCCAGTAAATCTTTGGGAGTATCAACCTGGTGATTTGGTTGGTCCTCCGAATGATTTTAGTTCTGGACAATTAAACAGCACAGGTAATACTTGGGGATTACTAGCCGGAGATGATGGTTGGGATTTCAATTCAAGTGGGATTTATGGAAGTACTAGTACTGCTGTTAATGTTTATACAAGTCCACAATGGAGAAATGATTATGAATTAAGAGTAGATATTGGAGGAACTAATATAAGACAAAGTTCAGCAGGAGGGTTTGGAATACAAATTAATATAACACCAGAATTATATAACATTATTTTAAGTGGCGGTTATGCAGTGGCTTCATTTAGGTGGAGCTGGGATGAAAACGATAATTTTGAACCTGAAGATCAGGTTTCAATCAAAGCAACCTTTACAAATTCTTCAGGAAGGTATTATCTTGGAACATTTAATGATTCTCTACAATCAGGTGGCGATCCTGAGCCAGATGTATGGGCAAAGGACGATCCGGATGGTGATAGTTGGGATAATTTATTTACAGAAGATATAACAAAATATATAACCCAACCAGGATATTATTATTTTGATTTTGGAGGAAAATTAAGAAGAGATTCAAACTCTGAAAGTGGAGTATTCTGGTTTGACGATGTTAGTATAATAATTGCAAATAAAACAGGCAATACATACTACAGGAATAAATTCACCATTAATGACTTAAGTAGATTTAGTGATGCTAAATTGTACATAGCCTCTGATAATAGAACTGAAGTTTACCTAAATGGCATTCTTATCGACAATGATTTGAATAATCATCAGTATGCATATTGGAATCGAAATGGCTTGAGTATCCCTATTTCTAATTTTATTGAAGGAGAAAATATTTTAGCAGTAAAATTGTATAATAATGACACGGATTCGGGATATTTTGATTTAGAATTAAGAGCAAATATGTCTGGAAGGCAAAAAGCATTAATAATAATGACTGATGGCGATGCCAATGTTTGTATAAATGATTGGAGCGGCGGAAGTGGCTCGTGTAATCGGGCTATGTGTAACAACAGGGCATGTTGTCCAAATGAGACAACTGGAGTTTTGAATGTGCAATGTCCAGATTTGGCAGATATTGGAACCTCTGGAGATGGTGAAGAGAACGCATTTGAGCAAGTAATAAACATTTCTTGCTATTTACACAATTATTATAATGTTTCAATTTATACTGTAGCATTTGGAATTGGCACAAGTTTATATGCAACGCGAATGTTAAATAAAAGTGCATCTTGTGACAACTCATCTCATTTTTATCTTGCAAACAATGTTTCGGGATTAGCCGACATCTATCAAGATATAGCTGACTCAATCCTGAACAGTTTTTCAACAAGAGAATCACAAATAATTATTGTTTCTGGTGGAAATTATGAAGAGTCAATTCTCTATCCTGATTCCTATATTGAATATAATTATACTCCACTCGTAAATAGTCCTGATGTTAATGAGATTGAGCTTGTAATAGAAACTCCAAAATTCAATAACTGCACTCCTGTTGTTGATATTCCGGGAGGTGTAAGGGTTATTGATTCAAAGATTGTCTCGTATTCAGGACAGCATTGGACAGACTTTGTAAGTATTAACGGTGTTGAAGTCTATAATCTTTCAAAATATGATAACGAAAGCTATATTAGATTGGGTGATCCTTTTATCGTGCAAATACCTCCAACAAATCTTTTGATTCCAGGTCAAAACTATTTGAATTTGAGGATAGGAGACAGTCCCCTAGTCAGTACAAATTGTTCTACAAATAATTCCTTTATTTATACGATATTAGTTAATAGTTCAACTTCTAGATCAACAGTTCTACCCAGCAAAGAGGGCTGTAATTGGACTATTGAATCAGAAGATTTCGTGAATAAAACATTTAGTATTCCTACTAGTTACTCTGGCAATAGGCAGTGTAATTTTACAAATATGTCTCATGTGAATAGTTATGACCCAAACAATGCATATGATGTTTCAGTTTATGAAATATTAAGACAATTAGATTTTGATAATGATGGAAGAATTATTGTAAACCTAGAGCAAGAAGATCTAGAGGTAATTGTTTTATTGGTATCAGGATTACCTTACCAGTGGGGTCCATCAGTTATTGAGGCGAAAGTATGGCATTAAGGCTAAATAAAAATGCAATGGTATTTACGACAATTGCAGTATTTTTGATGTTTATTTTCACAATAATTTTTTTTGCAGAAAATAAATATCAGTATAGACAAAAAGAAGAGCCAATAGAAAGCAGAATTGTAAGTATGAATACATTTATCAAAGATTTATATAATGATATTGGTAGAGCAGGGCATATCTCTACTTATAGGTCATTAATAGCTATAGAAGATTATATGTCGACAAGAGGAACCTTTTTTAATAATATTAGTGATCCCTTCACAGAGGTTTTTATGAATGGAACAATTAATAATGAAGAGATTGCTGTTATGGAGAATACAACGTTTCAAGATTATCAAAGAAAAGTAAATAATTTAGCTCAAAAAATAAATCTTAACCTTACTATAGATGCAAAGAGTGTTTATATATATCAAGATTCTCCTTGGACAGTGACAGTAGTAATAAATCTTAGCATTGACCTTTTTGATATTAAAAAAATTGCAGAATGGCACTTCAACAAAAC